>RGDT01000018.1 GCA_009918525.1 Planctomycetia bacterium | reverse complement strand
ACAACAATCTGGGTGCCCCTACAAGACGGGCAAATCTGCCAAGTTTGCGGATACCAAACAGTTAGAGTTACTTTCGCTGGCGACGCGATAACCTCCCGCCATTCCGCCATATAGTTCGTTGATGTACGACAACCCATTCGGCCACACGAAAACGATCCCGGCTACGGCCCATGTCGCACATCCGGCTGCAATGAGTCCCCAACGATAACGATAGCGCGATTCCGTGATGACGGACGCCACCGCACCGGAGACGCCGACAATCAACAACGCGATGAGCGGCAACATGAATCGGACGCCGATTTGCACCCGACACAGTACGCTGAACAACAGCAAAGCCAGGGCGCACATGGTAGCGGGATTAGCTAGGTGTGGCCGTGCCAGCACGAGCAACAACGCGGTTAGAACTAACAGTGGCACCGTGAGCTTGATGGTTAGTAAGACCGGGAAATACCACCATAGAGCGTGTTCGTGTGTGACTCCGAGTAGATACGCACCGTGACCGCGTGAATTGTGCCCCACCTGGCGGAAGAAGCCATCCGCCGCACAGGGGAACAAGCGGACGCTCTTGATCATGCCGATCGCGACCGTTTTCGTTGTCCCTTCGGGTAGTTTCTCGGCCCAACGCAAGGCGTCGGGTTGCGGTTGCCAGTCACTACGGCAATAGAGGAACAGCAGCAATACCCCCAAAGCAATAACCTGGAGTGAATCGCGAACGAATGCAGACGATTTCTCTCCAAGCAGTCGCCGACGTCCTTCAACAGCCAGCAGAATGAGCACACCAAAAACCGGCCCGGATGCTTTGCTAAGTGCGGCGAGTCCGAACCACAAAGCCGGTATTCCGACGCGGTTGGGCCACGATGAATCGCGTCCGGTCCAAAGGTGATAGGCGAACGCCAGCAAACAGGCGGAAACGGCGACATCCGTAGTCGCAAGCGTTGCATGGCCCAGGAAATTCGGCTCGCACGCCAACAACAACACGGCCAAACGGCCCGCCCAAGGCCCGCGAATCGACCGTGCGGCGAGCATAGCGTAGACGAGCGCAACCCACCAGAACAAGAGATTGGCTGCGCGAGCAACGGGAAGAATAGTTGATAAATCGCTGCGCGGATCGAATGCCACGCCGCGCAGGCGTTCCCAGAGATACACCGGCATGGTTTGGACATCGACGGGAAGCGGCATGGTGCCCAGCTTGATGAGCGGCGCGAGGGTGCCCGAGCGCCAGCGTTCAAGCCCCTTTTCCATGTAGATCGGTTCGTCGAACGTGACGCCCAAATCGCATGCCGAGGTGACGCACGCCACCGACGACAGCACGGCACACAGAATAAGCCAGACCCAATCGAGGGAGCGACTCATGAGGTTCGGCCTCCGAATCCTGAAGATCGTAACCATCCGTTCCTGACCAGATGATCGAGAGAATAAACGAGGTGATAACACGCCAGGCGGATGAGAATCAACCACACGCGATCATGCGGGTACGTTCATTTGCCAAGTGATTGTCGGCGTGATGAAGACAGGTTATTCAGAAAAACCTGCAATCTCTGTAAACTTTCTGATTTTGGCGTCAAGTGGAGAGATAGTTGTAAGTATTTGTTTTTAATCAACTTACAAAAAATATTCAGGAGTAGGAAGACGGATTACCCAGCTTGACTGAATTTTACCATGTGGTTATAATTTTAAGAACACGCATCGGTAAGAGTGTCGTGAAGCGGTCAGCTTGCCTGGATTGTGCAAGCTCATTTCGGTTCCGCGAGGGACAGGAATAACCGTAAAGGACACCACCCGCGGGTTCAACACCTGTTGGGGAAGATGCGTAAGCACCTGGAAGAGATTGAGGGCTTCACCGGTCCCTCGTTCTTTCCCCGCTTCCCCTAGCCAGGAGGAACGGGGCCTATGGATGGGTTCGGGTATCCGGCTTACTCCTGCGATCTGGCGGCCCATGGCTGATGACCGCGTTTTACAGATCAAGCAGGCCAACGACATCGTCGATGTCGTAGGGTCCTACCTGACACTCCGTCCCGCTGGTGGTGCGCACAAAGGGTTGTGTCCCTTCCATGACGACTCCCGACCTTCTTTTGACGTGGATAGCCGACGCCAGCGGTATCGATGCTGGTCTTGCGGCAAGCACGGCGACGTAATAAGCTTCGTGCAGGATTTTGAAAAGATCAGTTTCCGCGAAGCTCTCGAACTGCTCGCCAAACGCGCTGGAATCGACCTTGGTCCCTTGTCTCCCGCTCATCAGGGCCGGGCCCAACTGCTCGACACCTTGCGATGGGCTGCCAAACAGTACGCGGACTATCTACTCGATGCCCCAAATCCTGACGCCGACGCAGCTCGTGCCTATATCGCGAAGCGGAACCTACGCGGCGACACCGTTCGTCGTTGGGGCCTAGGATTTGCTCCTGCCAACGGCCACTGGTTGTTGCAACGGGCGATGGACGCCAACATCCCCTTGCAACTATTGGAGGTTGTCGGCTTGATCGCGCCTCGCAGTAGCGGCGATGGCTACTATGATCGCTTCCGCGATCGCATTCAATTCCCCATTCGCGATCCGCGTGGCCATGTGGTCGGTTTTGGGGGTCGGATTTTACCCGATTCTCCGCTCGCTGATCGTGCTCCGAAATACTATAACTCGGCTGATTCGCCCTTATTTAACAAAAGTGAGCAATTATATGGCATCGACCTGGCCCGCCAGCCTGCTGAAAAAGCCGGGTATCTAGCGATTGTCGAAGGATACACCGATGTTTTAATGGCCCATCAATGCGGCTTGCCTCAAGTGGTGGCGACGATGGGCACGGCATTGAACGCCAAACACATTCAGCAGATGAAGCGGTTCGTGTCGCGCGTCGTGCTGGTGTACGATGCCGACGAGGGGGGCGACAAAGGCGTTGATCGGGCGTTGGAACTGTTCGTGGCTCACGACATGGAACTAGCTATTGCGACCCTGCCCGTTGGGCTGGACCCGTGCGATCTGCTGGTTCGCGATGGCGACGAACCTTTCCGCCGAACGCTGGAGGCGGCTACGGATGCCCTGGAGTACAAATTGGCCGGCGCCATGAGCCGGGAAGATACATCCAGCATCGAAGGACGACGGCGTGTCGTCGATGCGGTGCTGGGGGTGATTGCGTTAGCCTCGCCAAACGGCGGACAGGCCGGCGCGGTCAAAGTGCAACTGATGCTCGGAAGGGTGGCAAAGCGACTGGGCCTCAGCGATGAAACGCTATGGGCACGGCTCGAAGAGCTACGACGGAACCGACAACGAACGGGAAACAGACCCGGAGGCGAGCGGGGGGGATCAACGCCCCGATTCGCTGTTGCTCACGCTTCCGGTTCGGACAGAAGTGCAACCGGGGGTGACCAGGAGCGTCAATCCTCTTGCCCTAACGTCGGCAGCGCCCCTGCGGTTCCCGAAGAGCGTCAGTTGTTGGAAGTGTTGTTGGCAGATGCCGGGTTGGTGGCACGAGCCGCGGCCGAGGTCCAGTTGGAGGAGATCGCACACCCGGGCCTTCGCAAGCTGCTGTCAGGGCTATATGCTCTGCACGCCGCCGGTGAGGTTCCCTCGCTCGATCAACTCCGCGCGACGCTGGACAATCCACCTTTGCTGGCAAAAGCCTTTGAGCTTCAGCATGTCGGCCAAGAGGTCCCTGACAGGGTCGCTTCGCTGACCGATCTGTTGAAGCATTTCCGCGAGCGTCGAGAGAGGTCCGTCCGTCAGGAACTTGCCGACAGGCTGCATGCGGTCGATGACCATACGCACGCCTTGGAGTTACTGCGGCGATTGCAAAACCGGTCCGAGGAGTCCGGCCCTGGTGTGGACGCGGTGATAGCCGTTTCAACGCATAGGCCCTGATGGCGAAGGGGGAGGGTGTTATGGAGAAGCTCGAAGAGAGCCTCAAGGCGTTGCTCGAACTGGGGAAAGACAAGGGATATTTGACCTACGGTCAAGTCAATGATTTTCTCCCGGACGATGCCGCTAGCCCAGAAAAAATTGATGAGCTGCTGCTGCTCCTAGAGCAAGCCGACATTCAACTTATCGACGAAGCGGATGTCGAAGAACAGGAACGCGAAGCACGCGGTCGCGGCGCCGACGACGAGGACGCCGTTGGTGAGTTGGACTTGTCGTTCCTCGACGAAGAAGATACACGCCGCATTGATGACCCCGTTCGCATGTATCTCACGCAGATGGGTAATATCCCTCTGCTGAAACGCGACGAGGAAATCGCGCTTGCCAAGAAGATCGAAGTCACCCGCAAGCGGTTCCGTCGCAAGGTGCTGGAGTGCGATGGGGCGTTGCATCAAGTCGTCGAAACGCTCAAACGCGTCCACACCGGCGAATTGCCGTTCGATCGCACGGTCAAGGTTTCGCTGACGGAGAACCTCGAAAAAGACAAGATCATGGCCCGGATGCCGCATAACCTGCGGACGCTCGAACACCTGATGGAGCAAAATCAGTCCGATTTCGATCGTCTTGCCGATGTTCGCACCATCGACGAGACGGATAAGGATCGTCTTCGCCGACAGTTGCGGGCACGACGGCGAAAGTGCGTTACCCTGGTCGAAGAACTGTCGATTCGTACGCAGAAGATCCAGCCGCTCATGAAAAAGCTGGAACAGATCAGTTCTCGTATGGACGAACTGGAGCAGGAATCCGCCGAGTTGCAAGGACAACGCAACAGCCGTGAGGACCTGGCGAACGTCCAAAAAGAGCTGTATGACTACATGATGCACACTCTGGAGGAACCCGCCAGCCTCCGCAAGCGTGTCGAAATTGTTCGTAAACGCTTCAACGAGTACGAGTGCGCCAAACGCGAACTCTCAGGCGGCAACTTACGTCTGGTCGTCAGCATTGCCAAAAAATACCGCAATCGTGGTCTATCGTTCCTCGATCTGATTCAGGAGGGGAACACCGGGCTTATGCGTGCGGTGGACAAATACGAGTATCGCCGCGGCTACAAATTCAGCACCTACGCGACTTGGTGGATTCGCCAAGCGATCACACGGGCCATCGCCGATCAGGCTCGGACCATCCGCATCCCCGTCCACATGATCGAAACCATGTCCAAACTTCGCAACGTCAGCAAAAAACTGCTGCAAGTACTGGGCCGGGAACCAACCATCGAAGAGACGGCGAAGGAAGCCGGCATCACCGAGGAAGAGACGCGGCGTGTGCTGAAAATCAGCCGTCACCCGATTAGCCTGGATCGGCCCGTCGGCGAGAGCGAAGATAGTTATTTCGGCGACTTTATCGAAGATGACAGCGTCGAATCACCCGTACAGGCTGCAACGAATGAGATGCTCAAGGATAAGATTGATCAGGTCCTCAAGACCCTGACCTATCGCGAGCGTGAGATTATCAAGCTGCGATATGGTTTGGGTGACGGCTACACCTACACCCTGGAAGAAGTCGGTCGCATCTTCAAAGTGACGCGGGAGCGGGTACGGCAGATTGAGGCGAAGGCTGTGAGGAAACTGCAGCATCCCGTGCGTAGTCGTCAGCTCGAAGGCTTCCTCGACGGGCTGTTGAAACGAATCTGAAAAGAGGAGCCAGAGGGGCTACCGGGGCGGGTCAACGCCCCGGTCAGAGCCGATGGTGTTGTTGTCGTTGTGCATAGTCTTCGACCGCACGTTCCTGCTCGACGGTTTCAATCGAGTGCGGACGCAGCTTGCGGATTCGGGCAATCGCCGCGGCTGCCGTCATTCCTTGCCCCGTGAGGTAAGCGGCCAATACGACGCCCGTTCGACCCAGGCCGGCCCCGCAGTGAACGGCAACCGCGAAGCCCTGTTCGCGTGCTTTAGTTATTGCCGAGACACTTCGATCGAGTTGCACGGCGGTCGGTGCTTCCATGTCTATCAGTGGCTCGTGAAACGCCAGCAATCCCGCTTCGTCTACCCAGTCGCGCCGAAGGCGGTCTTCCGTCAGCGTCACCAGCACACCGATTCCTTGCTCCCGCAGCCACAGTAAGTCCTCCAGCGAACGAGGCTGGGCCAACGCCGCTAGTCCTGGCCGTTCGACCCACGAAAACCCTTGTGGCGTGCTCATGTTTGTATCCTGCCCTGTGTCCCGTCCGCGATTCTAGCGGCAGACGAGAGGTTTTCGGCTATCTGCCATTCGCCGTCGGTCACCTAAGCGGCTCTGATCCTCATTCCTTATTCAACGCAGCGGCTTATGACCAAACCGCGTCCGAAGACGATTAGCCTGCTCGTGTACTTTATCGTCGCTCTGTAAAAAGTCACCTAGATTGGCCGTCGTCGTTCCCAAAGCGGTCGCCGCCTCGCTGAGACGGCCTTCGAATGCTGCCAGGACATCCAGCACAACCCCCACGGCAGGCCAGAAACGCGGATCTTTGACGCTCAGATGCAAGCGGCCTTCGCTATCGCGAGCGGGGCCGTATTCGGGGTCGGCCGCTAGTTGGTCCGGTGTCAGATCGTCTGGAGCGAGTGTTCGACGCAATTCCAGATAGAGCGCTTTGCGTAAGCGACGCAACGCTTTGGCCTTGTTCTCGTGCTGCGAACGACTCTCCTCGGCGATAACCAGTAGACTCGATGGAAGATGTCGCAGGCGGACAGCGCTGCTCGTTTTGTTGCGTTTCTGTCCGCCGGGACCGCTGGCACGGTAGGTGTCAACTTCGCATTGAGCGAGTAACTGTTCATCGGTAAGTGCGGTCCAGGCAGCACGCATGCGTCATCTCCGGTTGCGATTCGGTATCACCCGAAGCGTGAGCGCTCTTACGGTCGCCGTCGCAGCCATTCGTCAACGAGACGTTGCAGACATGAGTCGATTTGAGCCGCACACTGTTCGTAAACTTCGTGTTCGCTACCGAACGGATCGTCAATGTCATGCCCATCGGGATGGATCAACCGAGTGATGGGCCCCAATCCAGCGGTTCGCAAGGCGCGTAAGTGTGAGCGGGTCATGACCAGCAAACAATCGGCCGTTGAGGTGATGCGTTCGTCGAGCGGTTGGCTCTCATGAGCCGAAAGGTCCGCCCCGCGAACTTGGGCAACGGCGATCGCCTCGGTCGCTGCGGGCAAACCAGGCGAAGCGGCTAGACCAGCCGAGGCAACCATCCAACCGCGGAGGGGCAATTCGCTAGGAGTGCAGTCGAGTTTTTCGGCTAGGCGTTTCTTGCACAATGTCTCGGCCAGGGGGCTACGGCAGGTATTGCCGGTACAGACGAAGACAATCGAACGTGCCAGCCGGCGAGCGATGCTTGTTTCATCGAGTGTGCCCGCTTCGCGAATCTGCCAACGGTCACCGTTGACGTGAACGACGGTCGGCTTCGCGACTACGCTGCGGCCGGTGCTCAACAACAGATCAACCCCGACTGGTTCGGTAAGCGGCACACCAAAAATCGGCCCATCGGCCCGTTGAAGGACGGCCTGGAGCGAGGCGTGATCGGCAGCTCGCAGACGGATTTCGCCTCCTTCAAGAAGTCGATCGCGAATATCCAGACGTGCGGCGAGTCCCTGAGAAACGCCTTCGGTCGCAATCAGGACGAGGGGACCGGGCCAAACACGCTCAGCCAGTCGGCGACCGGCGTAGCCTAATTGTGGTGCCCAATCCAGAGCGGCACCGATTCCACTGACAAGGACTTCGAGCCGTCCCGCTAACCGTCCGGCGTATGCGGCTTCCGTCACTGCTATGTAGCCATTTGACGAGGGAAAGCCTATGGTCGCGCCTTGGTGAAGTGCCTGACGAACGTGACGAATCAACCGCCCTGCCGAGCTTGCCGTCGCTGACGCTTCCGGGTCTGATGTTCGTCGTGTTCCAGGCCACTGAATAACCTCCATCCGTGGCCTCCGCTCGTGCCCGATTTTGCAAGGGTTTGGCAATCCGGCGATAGGTGACTATACATGATTTTATGAATCGGGACCAGACAACGCCACTGGCTATTCTCGCATCCGGCGGCCTCGATAGTGCTATCCTCGTTGGCGAGGAAGCGACTCATCGCTCGGCGGTCTATCCGCTCTACGTTCGCTTCGGGTTATCATGGGAAGAGGTTGAGCTTGCTCATCTTCGCCGTTTCTTACACGAACTGCGTTCTCCAAGTGTTCAACCGCTTACAGTCTTGGAGATGCCTGTACGCGATGTGTACGGCAATCACTGGAGTATCACGGGACGAGATGTGCCCGATGATCAATCGCCCGATGAGGCCGTCTTTCTGCCGGGGCGTAATGCGTTGTTGTTGATAAAAGCTCTGTTGTGGTGTCATCTGCACCAGGTTCCGGCGGTGGCGATGGCGCCGCTCGAAAGCAACCCTTTTCCTGATGCTACCCTGGAATTTTTCGCGGCATTTAGCGGTGCGGTTAATGCAGGTGTCAACGGCGCGGTGAAAGTCATTTTACCTTACCGCGGATTACACAAAACCGACGTATTGCACCGCGGCGCGTCCATGCCTTTGGCGTACACTTTATCGTGTATTCATCCCCTGGAGGGGCGGCACTGCGGACGATGCAACAAGTGCGCCGAACGTCGCAAGGGATTTGCCGACGCCGGTTTGCCCGACCCCACTTCTTATTTCGCTTCTGGGGAGAAGCCGGGGCAACCCTCTCTTTTCCCAGCCCCCCCTTCCCCCGTGCGGAGTAACGATCATGTTCAGCGTCACTCGCGAACTTACCTTCTGCTACGGTCATCGGCTGCTCAACTATGACGGTAAATGCAAAAATCTACACGGTCACAACGGGCGGGCGGTGATTACCCTAGAGACGCCAACCCTCGATGGGCTGGGGATGGTAATTGATTTTAGCAAACTCAAACGAGTAGTGGGCGGCTGGATCGATGAGGCTTTGGATCACCGCATGTTGTTGCATCGCGACGACCCGGCTTTACCTTTCCTCAAAGCCCAAGATGAGCCGGTGGTTGTGTTGGATGTCAACCCCACGGCCGAAAACATCGCCAAGCTGATTTTCGACTATACCGCCGCACAGGGGTTTCCCGTGACGGAGGTAAAACTATGGGAAACGGACAGTTGTTTCGCCTGCTATCGACGCTGAGTGTCAGCAGATCGTACATTAGTGGTTGTCCCCAATCCTGAGAGTATCGCGATGGCCGACAGGATCGTTTCGTGTCCCGAGTGCGACGCGCGACTGCGTATTCCCGCCGATAAAGTCGCGGTTCGCTGTCCGAAATGTAAGGCAGCCGTGCGTCTACCGCAGCGTGAGGATGACGACGAAGAAATGGAAACGCCGAGCTTGAGTCGTCGCAGTAGTCGAAGTGCCGGCCCGCCGCCCCCTCCTCCCTCGCGGAGTCGCCGCCGTGAGGACGACGACGAAGACGACCGACCGACAAGAAAAAAACGCAAACGCCAGGACGACGACGATCAAGGGGAAGGCCCCTGGGTCATCGCCGCCGTGGGAGCCTTGGCCGGGTTACTGCTAACCTTGGGCGGATGCTTTGTCTTGTATGGCCGAATCGGACTCGCTCCTGGCCAAGACGGCCCGACGCAAAAGCTCATCGGTCTTGGGATCGGTTTGGTCGTTGCCTTGATCCTCATGCCGCTGGGTGTCTTTTCCGTCAAGAACAAGGTTGCCTACGGTCGGTGGCATTCGGTCACGGGAACCACAGCGATCGTCCTGGGCATGTTTCAAGCTATCTTCGGCGGATTGATGGGCGGTTTTTGTTTGTACGGTCTGATTTTTGCCTTGATCAACGGCCGATGAGCAACCTTTATGGACCTCCTGATACCTGCCGATCGCATCGCCCAACGAATCAACGAAATCGCTGGACGGATCCAATGCGACTACTCCGGTCGGCCGGTCGTCGTGGTCGGCGTGCTGACGGGCTGCCTGGTGTTTCTGTCGGACCTCGTGCGGCGAATCGATCTTCCGTTGCGAATCCATCTGATACAGGCGTCGAGCTACCGGGGTGAGACGACCACTCCCGGACAGCTCGAACTACGTTTGGACGGGCTGCCCGATCTGCTTGGCCGCGATGTCTTGGTCATCGACGACATTCTCGACACGGGGCAAACCCTCCACCGCATCATCACCGAGCTGCACCGCCGAGGACCAACGACGCTTCGCGTGGCGGTACTGCTCCGCAAAAGCGGGCGGCAGGCCGTAGCGCTCGAGCCGGATTATGTCGGGTTTGAAATTCCCGACGCCTTCGTGGTCGGTTACGGATTGGACTACAACGACGAATACCGCCATCTACCGCACATCGCTGTTTTGCACCCATCGGAACATTGATACTCCTCGCTCGCGTGCGGCTCGGATCGATACGCCTTAATCAACGCGATGAATGAATGAGAACCTTGACGAAAAACTCGGCCCGTCGTCGTCGGCCATATGGCGATTCCGCGGCACCGTGCCCGGTTCCCGGCAGGAACACCAGGTCAAAGTCCTTGTCGGCTTTCACCAGTGCGTTGACCACCTGAAGCGTACTGGCGGGATCGACGTTGCGATCCATTTCGCCGACGACCAGCATCAATTTACCGCTCAGGCGGTGAGCGTTGGTGACGTTGGACTGTTCTTGATAGTGCGGGCCGATGGGCCAGCCCATCCACAATTCATTCCACCATACCTTATCCACCCGGTTATCGTGGCAACCGCAATCGGCCACCGCCGCCTTGTAAAAGTCACCATGGGCCAGCATGGCTCGCAGCGAGGATTGTCCTCCGGCTGACCCGCCCCAGATACCCACTCGCGTAAGATCCATCCAGGGCCGATCCTTGGCTGCGGCTTTCATCCAGGCGATGCGGTCGGGGAAGCCGGAATCACCGAGATTTTTCCAGCAAACATCGTGAAACGTCTTGCTGCGGTGCGATGTGCCCATGCCGTCGATCTGCACGACGATAAATCCTAGTTCGGCCATCTCCTGTTCGTAACGGAACGCCGCGAACGTCTGTGGCACGAACGCCGAGTGCGGCCCGGCGTAGATATATTCCAAAACTGGATAGCGTTTCTTCGGGTCAAACGTCGTCGGCCGATAGATCACCCCCCAGATATCCGTCCGGCCGTCGCGTCCTTTGGCGACAAATCGTTCCGGCATCTGCCATCCGGTCGCCGTCAGCAGCGTAATGTCGGCTTTGTCGAGGTCCATCAGGTGTTTACCGTCAGCGTCGCGCAGAACACTGACAGGCGGCGAATCGACACGCGAATAGGTATCGACGAGATATTGCCCCTTAGGCGAACGACGAAGCAGATGACTCCCGTCGCCGGCTGTTAGATGAGTGAGCTGATTTCCATCGAAAGCGACACGGCAATAATGAACGTGATAGGGCGATTGCTTGGAGTCGATGCCGCCGGCGCGAAAATAAACGAGGCGATTCGTTTCGTCCACGCGATCGACCCCGCGAACGACCCAATCACCCTTGGTCAGTTGCGTTGCCGTGCCCGTCTTGCGGTCGATGCGATAGAGATGGTTCCAGCCGTCGCGTTCTGACATCCACAGAATCGAATCGGGCATGTACCAGACGAACCGCTTGCCTGCGTAGTCGATGAATGTCTTGGAAACTTCGTCGATCACGGCCCGCGTTTTTCCTGTCGCGGCATCGGCCTCGATGATCCGTAAGACCTGATGTCCACGACGATTATATGCGAACGTGAACGTCTGCGAATCTGTCCCCCAGCGGAATTCGTCGATGCTCCACGGGTCGGGGTAGAGAGTCGGGTCGAGCGTAATTTCTTTGCCTGTCGTCGCATGGAACAGGCGCGGCGTCGTCACGTCTAGTTCGTCTCCCGGTTTGTCGTAGCGGAAGGTGTGGAGAATGGGATCAATGCCGTTTTTCGGCGATGACTCGATCAGATTCACCACCCGCCGCCGACCGGCTCGGGTTCGTAGGGCGATGAACTTGGTGCTATCGGGCGACCAGAACACGCCGCCCTCGTAATACTCTTGGGGCATGGCTCCGCGAGCGATGGTCTTGCCGTCCAGGCGAAGATCGCCTTTTTCGACCGTCACACGATGCTTACCGTCGGGCGATGCTTCGCCCCGAGGTGCGTGGCTTTGCCGTTGCTGAACGCCTTCGCGTCCTTTTTTGCTTGTGGATGTGGCACCGGTGGGGAGTTTGTCCTTGTCTACGGTTTTGCGAGTGCGAGCCACCGGATCGACGAGGATGGTCGCTCCTTTGCCGTCGCGGAACCAGAATTTACCGTCGGCGTACCAGTGTGGTTCCACGGAGCCGCCAACGACTTTACCGCTGGTGCGAGCATAGAGAGTGCGGGAACGCTCGAAGTCTGAGGGCGTACCCTGGGCGGCTACCAGGACCAGTACCATCGCAATCATGTCGTAAACCTCTGCACTCGATACGGTGTAGGATCGACGTGTGTCGCCACTCCGGCGATCATTTCGGCCACCAGACGGCCCGTACCGGTCGCCAACGACAACCCGAGCATCCCGTGCCCCGTTGCCAGCCACAGGTTAGGCCCGGCGGGACCGATCACCGGTACACCATCGGGGACCATCGGACGCCAGCCCCACCACGTTTCCTCGATAGGCCCCTTGCACGGATCGTGAAGATACAGCCTCGCACTGTCGAGCAATAATTGCACGCGGGCGGGGTCTGTGCTTTCATCGTACCCGTTAAACTGCATCGTCGAACCAATCCGATAGCCGTCGGCAAAGGGCGAGACGGCGACGCGATGTTCCTCGAAGATGAGCGGGAAACGGGGAATAGGATTGGGCGAGCGGGGTGTGTCAACGCCCTGGGTCGAAGCAGAACGCGGCATCGTCACGGAATAACCTTTGCCCGGTTGGATCGGAATACGCACACGCAACTCGTCGGCCAGGAGGGGCGTCCACGCTCCCGTGGCAACAACAAAGGCATCGGCTGGAATGTCGCCCTGTTCGGTTCGCGCCGCAACAAGACGGCTGGCGGAGCGGGCAAAACCCGTGAAAAGTACATTCTCGCGAATGGTCACGCCGTCAGCGAGTAAACGCTTCTTCCACTCGCTCAGGAGGCGATCTGGCCGAAGTTGTGCATCACAGGGATAGTGATACGCTCCAGCAACCTCAGCACGCAAGGCGGGTTCGAGCTGTTGAAGCTCACCTGTGGGATAGGGAGTCGCCCCAACGCCGAACTCTCGGCGCATCAGGGCATCCACTTCGTGATAGTGGTCAAAGGCTTGTTTCGTGTGGAAGACAAATAGCAGTCCTTGGGTCTGCCAATCGGCGTCAAAGTCGGCTAACAATTCGTCGTAAAGCCGACGCGATGCGCCCAACAAACGGTGTAGGGCTTGGCCCGCGCGAATCATGGAGGTGTGATCGCATTTTCGGGCGAATCGCAACATCCAGTCGAAGAGGTTCCAATCGAGACGCGGCTTAACACTCAACGGCGAATTTCGCTGAAAGAGGGTTCGTAGCACCATTTTGACCGCGCCGGGGCCAGCGTGCGGTAGGACGTGGCTAGGGCAAACATAACCGCAATTCCCGTGCGAACACGCGCCGCCTAGTCGGCCTTTGTCAATGAGCGTGACTTCGTAGCCTGCGCGACGGAGGTAGTGAGCACAAGCGACGCCGATGACGCCCGCGCCGAGAATGGCAACGTGTTTCATGAACGTACCCCCCAGGCGAGCGGATCATTGGGATCGATCCGCAGCGTGGCTTCGCCGGTGATGTACGCTGTCCCAGCGATACGCGGGATAAGGTCCGCCCCCACCGGGTGGACGCTGCCCTCGAACACGCCGCCGAGGATACCCTCTTGACGCCATCGTGTGCCGGCCGCGAGTTTGCCGTCCGCATAAAGACAGGCGAGCTTGGCACTGGTGCCGGTACCGCACGGCGAGCGGTCGTAGGCTCCGCCGGGACACAACACGAAGTTTCGGCCCTGATTCGCAGCGTCGCTCGGTGGTCCGGTCAGTTCGATATGATCGATCTCGGCTCCATCGGCACCGGTAATGCCGTCGCGGACTAGGCTCTGTTTAATGCGGTTGGATAGATCGCTCAGAGCCGCGACGTTGGCTAGGTCGAGTTTCAAACCATGATCGGTAACAAGAAAGAACCAGTTACCACCCCAGGCAATATCGCCGTGAATTGTGCCGAAACCATCGACATGGACCCGAACCGAAGCGCGATGACGAAAGCTAGGAACGTTTTCCAGCGAGACGCCGTTGGCTCCGTCGTAGTCGAAAGAGACAATGCCCACGGGCGTTTCGAGACGATGCCGACCGGCGCGGATACGTCCCAGATGCCCGAGCGTGACGGCCAGACCGATGGTACCGTGACCGCACATGCCCAGAGTGCCGACGTTGTTAAAGAAGACGGTAGCGGCAACGCAATCGGGATCGGCAGGCGGCAAAAGGATTGCGCCGACGAGGACATCGCTACCGCGAGGCTCGTTGACGACGGCCGAGCGGAAGCGGTCGTGAATCGTGCGAAAGCGTTCGCGACGAAGGGCCAGGGGGCCTGAGCCGAGATCGGGCCCGCCCTCAATGACAACGCGGGTGGGTTCGCCCGCGGTATGACTGTCGATTACGTGTATGGAGTGCATCGTACTTATGGGTATGGTTTTCTTTCGGAGCCGGAAGCGTCAGCGACGGCGCTGTGCCATTCGCCGTCACTCACATTGCTACGATTGTGTGGGAGAGAGGGGAAGACCCCTCTCTCCCACAATCCCCCTCACCCCTTCCGGCTCTGATTCACCAAACCCGGACGCGTCTCGATGGCGCGATGAATGATGGCCAACGACCGCTCTCGCTCCGCACCGGTAACGGGTAGGCGTGGTTGCCGCACCGTTTCTGCCCCGAAGCCGCGTGCCCACATTGCCAGTTTGATGAGCTGCACGAGCTTTGGGTCGGTGTCCATGTGCAAGAGCGGCATATACCACCGATACACGGATAGGGCTTCTTGTATTTTGCCTTCTTCCAACAAATCCCATAGCAGCCTGTTTTCGTCGGGGAAGGCGTTGACTAATCCCGATACCCAACCGACCGCTCCCATCAAAATGCACTCCATCGCCACATCATCGACCCCCGCGAAGATCGTGTAGCGGTTGCCCGTTTGGTTGATGATATCTGTGATTCGCCTGGTATCTTCGCTCGATTCCTTGATCGCTTCCAAGGTCGGCACGTCCCCTAACTCTGCGAACATCTCCGGCGTAATGTCCACCCCGTATGCCGGTGGGTTGTTGTACACTAGGATCGGCAAGTCACTCGCCTTGGCTACCGTGCGGAAGTGAGTTATCGTCTCACGGGCATCGCTCTTGTAGACCATTGCTGGCAATACCATCAATCCGTCGATGCCGATCTTTTGACACTCGGCTGCGAATCGACATGCTCCGGCCGTCGTGTATTCCGCCACGCCCGAGAGAATGGGTATTCGTCCTGCAACGTGTTGCTTGGTCGCCTGCAACACTTCGCACTTTTCGTGCGGCTCTAGTGAACAGTTTTCGCCCACGGTGCCGAGCATCACCAGCCCATGAACACCCGAAACGATCAACCGCTCGACGTGCGCCAGCGTGCCGGCCAGGTCTAGGGATTGATCTTCGTTGAAAGCGGTTGTCACCGCCGGATACACACCACGCCAAGATACAGCCATCGCCCTAACCTTTCAGAGACTCGGCCAAAGTTCACGAAACGATCGAGAAGCGGGAGCCGGAAAATCGCGATGAGCCGTCCAACCGGCCACCGGCCCCGGAAGCGAGCGAATCCAACCCGCGCGGGCCATAGGAGCCATCGCCAGCCGCGTCAGGCGAGTAGCCAGTCGATACAGCCACGGACGCCGCAAGACATGGGAGGCCAGCCAAACTATCCACTTTTCGCCGCGCGACTTTGTTCCCGGTGTGTGTTGCTGCATTTCGCGAAGACCGATCAGCATGTGCGGAATGTTGATCTTCACCGGACACGCTGCCACGCACGCTCCGCACAGTGACGATGCGTGTGGCAGATGGACGTTTTCCTTCACACTGTCATACAACGGCGTCAAAATACTACCGATCGGCCCTGAATAGACGCCCCCGTAGGCATGGCCTCCAACGCGACGATACACCGGGCAGGCGTTCAAGCACGCTCCGCAACGGATACATTGCAAACTTTCGCGGAACGGCGTTCCCAACACTCGCGAGCGGCCATTATCCAACAGGACGAGATGGAATTCCTCCGCTCCATCGCGTTCACCCGGTCGGCGGGCTCCCGTCAGGATGGTCGTGTATACGCTCAATGTCTGCCCGGTCGCGCCTCGTGCCAACAGCTTTAAGAATACCGGCAGGTCGATCATACGCGGGATGATTTTTTCAATTCCCACCAACGCCACATGCACCCGTGGACAGGCTGTCGTCAATCGGCCGTTGCCTTCGTTGGTAACGAGAACAACCGTTCCCGTTTCGGCGACGGCAAAATTTCCCCCGCTGATGCCCATGTCGGCGACTCGAAACTTTTCGCGCAACAGTCTGCGGCCCACCTTGGCCAACAAGGCCGGGTCGTCGGGCTGGTTTTCGCCTGTGTGAGCCGACATCAGGCGGGCGATACTCTCACGGGTGTGATGGACGGCAGGTGCGACCAGATGCGAGGGACGTTCCCCGGCCAACTGAATGACGAATTCGCCGAAGTCCGTTTCGGTCACTTCACAGCCTGCCGCTTCGAGGGCCGGGTTGAGGTGAACTTCCTCCGTGGTCATCGATTTCGATTTGACGATGCGTCGGCTGTTGGTGTTGTGGGCAATTTCGACGATGATCCGGCGGGCGTCGTCGGCATCGGCGGCAAAGTGGACCTTGCCACCCAGACGATGAACGCTTTCTTCGAGTTTCTCAATGTAGTGGTCGAGATGTGCCAGGGCGTGTTGCTTGATCGCTTTGGCGTGGTCGCGTAGTTCCGATGAATCGACCAAGGCAGCATAACCGCGCCGATTGCCGGCCATCAGCGTGCTGGTAAGGCGCGTCAGTGCCGCCTGAAGTGGAACATTCGTCAGCGCAGCCGCCTGAGCGTTGAGAAAGTCGTGGTGCTCATGTTTTGCGTAGTCAGTGGTCATAGGGACTGTGATAGAGAATCTCGCCGAAGTGGGCGAGCGGGATGTGTTAATGCGCCGGTCGTCGCTTAGAAACAACAACCGGCGCATTGACATGTCCCGCTCGCCCTGTCTGTTGCAGGTTGAATCGGGGTGTCAGCGATAATTTTCACTTATCTGCCAGGTACAATATACGTCCGCAGAATCGGCACATGACAAATAATTCGTCTTCTAGTTCGTTCTGAACCTGTTGCGGTAGTTCCGCCTGACAGCCGCCACAAGTTCGCTGACGAACGCAGGCGAATCCGTCGTGCCCCATCGAGGCCACGGTGCGGTCGTAAGCAGCGCGATTGAGTTTGGGGACACCTGGCTCGATTTCCTTGAGCCGAACTAAAGTGTTCGCCATCTCGCTCTGCCACAACTCACGACGCGGCGTGATCTCCGCCTCGAACTTCGTCACGTCCGCTTTGGTGGCGGCCAGAGCCTGTTCCAGGTCGGGAATCTTTGTGGTTTCTTCTTCGCCATCCGTCATGGCTTGGAGGATTTCGTCCTCCAATTTGCCGATCTCGGTTTTGGCGAAGGCAATCTCCAGGCGTTTGGCTTCGTACTCTTTGAGTGATTGAATCGACGCCAGTTGAGTTTCGTAGCGTAGGACCATCTCGCCCTTGCTCTTAAGCAACTTTTCCTTGGTGGCGACTTCGACTTTCAAGTGCTTGATGCGATTTAGCGACGCGTTCAGAGCCGCTTGTGCAGCGTCGCGGCGAGCGTGGTGCGCCTTCAACTGCCGGGGCAAGCGGTCGAGTTGCTCCTTTAGGGTGTGAGCAAAGGAGCGAAGGCGGTGGATCTCGCGAAACAGAGACGCGGGACCGGCCATGTTGCCTCCTCACCGAGCGACCTTTTCATTTTATATCAAATAGCAACCCGTTGTCATCCGCTTAAAACGCTTGCAACGAACACGCCGAACTTGCCGATGATCACAATCGGTAACGCCCGCCGAAAAGGTGTCCTGTTCCGTATCCCCGAAGTATCTTTTTAGTAATAAAACAGGATGAATGGGCAATATCGGGCAAAACTTTACTTTGCGAGCGTAGGCCGTGAACGACGTATCTCCGGAACGTATTGCCGCCTTGGCGAATGAATTCAGCATTAGTCTCAGCCGCTCGCTGAAGCAGATTGAGGAAATCAATCGCGAAGCACGGTTGCTGGCCCTCAATGCCCGTATCGAGGCCGGTCGTGCTAGTGGTTCGACCGGGGCGGCGTTTGGCGTCGTGGCACGAGCCATGGGTGATTTGTCCCGACAAACGGATCGCGTTGCGACGGGACTCGGGCAGGAATCTCTCGAATCTATCCGCGAACTGCAACGCATTAGCGATGCTTTAGTCTCCACCACGCGCGGCGTCCGCCTGACCGATTTGGCCCTAGTGAATATCGACTTGATCGACCGTAACTTGTACGAACGCTCTTGTGATGTGCGTTGGTGGGCCACCGATCGAAGTGCCGTCGATGCGTTAACCGAGAGAACACCGATCGCCTATCGCCACGTTTCGGAGCGTCTGGGCGTTATTCTCGACAGCTATACCGTCTATTTCGATCTCGTGTTGTGCGACCTCTCTGGTCGGGTCGTTGCGAATGGTCGCCCGATGCGCTATTCCTCCGTTGGCACCGATTGCGCTTCGAGTGCCTGGTTTCGTTCGGCCATGGCGACTCGTTCCGGTGGTGAGTTTGGTTTCGAGGGCGTGCATCAATCCAATCTGGTCGGTGGGCGACGTGTCCTGGTCTATTCCGCGGCCGTTCGCCAGAACGGTGAAGCGTCGGGACACATCATCGGCGTGTTAGGTATCGTTTTTAACTGGGACGCTCTGGCCCAAACGGTTGTCGAGCATACTCCGTTGCTTGAAGAGGAACGAGACCGAACTCGCGTCGTTATCACCGACGAGAACCGCCTCATCCTGGCTGACACCAGCAAGCGACAACTGGTAGAGCGTCTCCATTTGCCCGAAATTCAGGGTCTATACTCAAAACCCAAAGGGTTCGTTATGGTCGAGGACGGAGACGTTCGCTTTTGCGTTGCTCATGCTAAGGCTCCTGGGTTTGAGACATATACGACGGGTTGGCATTCTTTGCTCATCTATCGCTTTTGAGGTGATCATCTCCTTCCGAAGCGAGCGGGAAGGAATACACCAATGAAATGAATCATTCACGGGAATTCCCCGTCATGCGTATCTTGCTGATTAGTGACATTCATGCCAATTGGCCGGCCCTTCAGGTAGTCGCCTCCGAGCCGCATGACCTCTGCTTTTTTCTTGGTGATCTCGTCGATTACGGCGTCGAACCCGCTCCCTGTGTCGATTGGGTGCGCCGTCATGCCCGTTTCGCCGTTCGCGGCAATCACGACCACGGGGCGGCCCAAGACGTCATCGTCAACGGCAAGGCCGGATTCAAATACCTGACGGGCATCACACGAGCCGTCACGCGGGCCCGCCTCACGCCAGCCGATCTACGCTATCTGGGGCAGTTACCCATCAGCCGGACGCTATCCATCGACAGTACCCGTTTTCTGCTCGTCCATGCTTCGCCACGCGATCCGCTCGACGAATACGCTCCGCCGGATGTCGAGTTTTGGAAGCGACGGCTGGAAAACGTCGAGGCCGACGTTATTTGCGTTGGGCACACGCATCATCCTTACGTTCTGCAAGTCGCTGACAAGTTGGTCATCAATCCTGGTAGTGTTGGCCAACCTCGTGATGGAGACCCGCGTTGTTCTTATGCCGTGATTGAAGATTATAACGTCGAATTGAAACGTGTTTCCTATCCGATAGAGCAGACCGTGCATGCCGTCGAGAACAGCGACCTGCCCGATGCCGTCAAGGCCATGCTAGCCGATGTTTATCGTCGCGGTGCTCCCGTGATCGCGAATGGCCACAAGCCGTAAAATGAATAGAGGCGTCTGCTCGTTTTCGTCCTGTGTCATTGGTCCTGTGTTCCTTGTCTTTCGTCCTTGGAAAGAGCAGGGACACAAGGTCAATGACACAGGACAAAGAACAAAGGAGAGGTACCATGCACGTCGAGGAAGTCGAAATTCACGGGCATATCATTGACTCGCTCTTACTGCCCAAGGTGCTTGATCTCATTTTGACACGCGGCGGCAGTTATACCATCAAAGAAATTCGTGTTGGCCAACGACAACAGGACAGTAGCCACGCTCGGATCGAAGTGCGTGCGCCGAGTTCCGAGACGCTTGAACAGATTCTTGGCGACATTCACGACCACGGAGCCGTCGCCGTTGCCGCTCAGGATGGGGTGACGGTGGCGGCCGACATGGACGGGGCATTTCCCGAGGGGTTCTATAGCACGACCAACTATCGCACTCAGGTCCGCTTGGACGGGGAATGGATCGATGTCGAAGATCAGGAGATGGATTGCGGCATCCTTGTTGACGCCGAGGGCGCAAGTGCCCGCTGTGTGCCGATGACCGAGGTACGCAAGGGCGACCGAATCGTGACGGGGCGTCAGGGTTTGCGAGTGCTGCCGGGCGAAATGCAGGTCCGCCATAGCCTGTTCGAATTCATGGCCAGTCCCGTATCGAGCGAAAAGCCCAAGGGCGTTACCGTTCGCGAGATTGCTCAGGCGATGCGTCGTACTCGTGAGGCCGGGGAAAAAATTCTAGCAGTCCTCGGTCCGGCGGTCGTTCACACTGGCAGCGTCGAGCATATTTGCGCCATGATTCGCATGGGTTATCTGAATGTCTTGTTTGCCGGAAACGCTTTGGCGACGCACGACATCGAACTGAACCTGTACGGTACGAGTCTGGGCATCTCGGCCGACCGCGGTTTGCCGACCGAAGAGGGGCACGAGCATCATCTACGGGCGATTAATACGGTCCGGCGGTTGGGGGGGATTAAGACGGCAGTCGAACGGGGAGTGATCAAAGCGGGTATTATGCACGATTGTGTCCGCTATCGGGTGCCTTATGTCCTGGCGGGAAGTATCCGCGACGATGGGCCATTGCCTGACGTGATTACCGATGTGCTGGCGGCGCAAAGGGTAATGCGGGAGCACTGTCGCGGAGTAGGGTTCGCGTTGATGGTGGCGACGGCGTTACATGCGATCGCGACGGGCAATCTATTGCCGGCGTGGGTCAAGGTGGCGTGTGTAGACATCAACCCTGCGACGGTGACCAAGCTGACCGATCGAGGCAGTATCCAGACCGTGGGCGTCGTCACGGACGCCGAACCATTCCTGCGTGCGTTAGTGGCGGAATTGGCGAAGCCTTTGGAAGACGCGAAAAAAGGATAAAACCGCCAAGACGAGGAAGCACAGAGCCGGAAGCCTGTTCAGAGCCAGAAGCGGGCGAGCGGGGTGTGTCAACGCCCCGATTTACCGTCGCTCACGCTTCCGGCGCTGTGTTTCCTCGTCTTGGCGGTTTATCCCTTCTTATCTATTCTTCCTGTGAGATCCTACCGGCTCTGTGGTACTACCGCTTCTTGCCTTCTGCTAATTCAAACGGGCAGGTGAACTGTCATGTCCATTTTTCGTTGTCCATCTTGCCAAACCCCCCATACAGACGCGGAACGTCTCCTGGGCAAGTGTGCCGGCTGTGGAACACCATTTCCGCTCGAAGGAAACGCGTCGGCCGCTGCACCTGCACCTGCCGTGACAAATGACTTTCAGCCTGTCAATTGGAACGTTTGGTTTGGCGGGGCATTGAATATTACAATCGTCGTCCTGTTAATCATTCTCGTTTTCCGGCAGCCGACACCCGTGGTTGTGGAACGCGACGAAGTGATAGCTCAGGAAGTCGAAAAGTTTGGAAACAAACTGCAACGGCTGGAAAATCTCGTGAATGCCAATCGTACAGCGAAGAACGCTGAGATAGGGGCTTTCCAATCACGGGTGGACACTCTCGATACAAAATTTGCCGAGTTGAACGCGGCCGTCGTTCGGCCCGGTACCGAAGCCAAATCGAAGGCCCAGGCCGAACAAATATCGCGGATTGAAGCAAAACTCGAAGCGTTGGCAGAACGAGCGTTCGCGCCTCCTGCCCCGCCGGGTCCCCTAGAAATCAAAGTGATCAACCACAAAGATTGGAACGATGCCGTGCCGGAGAACGTTCAGGCGGTTTGCGTCTCGGCGGCAAAGGAAATCTGGCAGCACTTTCCCAATCGCCGCCTGGAGCCGATCACCATCGCTAATTCGCCGAGCGGTCCGATGGTTCGCTTTGGCCGTGGTCCGGATGGCGAACGTCGTGTATTAATTCAGATCAAGGGACGTTTTTGGGCACAATGTGCCTATCAGTTCAGTCACGAATTCTGCCACATTCTTTGCAATTATCGGGAAGGCAAAAATCCGAATCACTGGTTCGAGGAAGCATTATGCGAGACGGCGTCCCTGTTCACACTGCGGCGCATGGCCAAGACCTGGACGACCAATCCACCCTACTCGAACTGGAAGAGCTATTCCGTCTCTCTCTCTGATTTTGCCGACGAGACGATGCGCGAGGTTCCGTCGCTCAACGGCATGACCCTGGCAGCCTGGTTTGCCAAAAATGAGGCTACACTTCGCACCAACAACACCGATCGGCCTCGTAATCGCGTCGTAGCGTTGGCTTTGCTAAAAATTCTCGAACAGGAACCGCACCACTGGCAAGCGGTCGGCTATTTGAATCAGTGGGAACCCAAGGACGGTGAGCAAAGTTTTGCCGCGTACTTGGCTGATTGGCACCGCCGCGTGCCGGTGGTCCATCAGCCTTTTGTCAAGGATGTCGGCAAGCTGTTTGATATTCAAGTGAAGTGATAGGGCGAGCGGAGTGTGTCAACGCCCCGGTAGACCGATCTCGGTGTGTCAACGCCCCGGCGTCTCATCAACTCTTGTTGACACACCCCACTCGCTCGCTTCCACAAGATCACAAAAATCATCATCGCTCCTTGGCGTCTTGACGGCTCCTCTTCTTCGTTGCGACTGGACGCGACGACCCTCGCTCTCCTATCAGTACAAGAGACTTGTCTAATGCGGGAGGCAGCATGACGCGGCGGGTGATTATCGTCGGGGCCGGCCCAGGGGGCTTGGCAGTCGCTATGCTTCTCGCCAAATCCGGACTGGATGTAACCGTTCTCGAACGCCAATCGCACGTCGGTGGGCGTACCTCCTCCTTCGGTAGCGAAGGCTATACTTTCGACCTCGGTCCAACCTTCTTCCTTTATCCGCGCGTCCTGGAAGAAATCTTTCGCGCTGTTGGCCGTGACTTGTTCCTCGATGTGCCGATGACGCGTCTTGACCCGCAGTATCATCTCGTTTTCGGTGCCGGGGGCGAATTGCGTTGCTCCGCTGATGTCGAAGCCATGAGCCGACAAGTGGCCACCATCGCTCCGGAAGATGCTAAAAATTTCGCACGTTTCCTCAACGACAACCGCGAAAAATTGGCTCGTTTTCGTCCCGCGCTGGAACGGCCGTTCCTCGGCCCGTTCGACGTGTTGTCGTGGGACATGATGAAACTGCTACCGCTGTTGCGTCCGTGGGCTTCGCTGGATAACGAATTGGGCCGCTATTTTCGCGATCCGCGCATTCGATTGGCGTTTTCGTTTCAGTCAAAATATCTGGGCATGTCGCCGTTCCAGTGTCCGAGCCTGTTTTCGATCTTATCATTTCTCGAATACGAACACGGCGTCTGGCATCCGACCGGTGGTTGCGGCGCGGTCAGCATGAAAATGGCCGAGATAGCTCGCGACCTGGGAGCAAAAATTCATCTAGGCGAAGACGTAACCCAATTGATCTTTGAAGGACGCAAGGCGGTCGGCGTGCGAACCACCAAGGGCGAGCATCGTTGCGATGCGTTGGTGATCAATGCCGATTTTGCCCGAGCGATGACAAGGCTCGTGCCGGACCAAATGCGCAAGCGCTGGAAAGACAAGACGATTGCCAAAAAACGTTTCAGCTGCTCGACGTTCATGCTTTATCTGGGCATCGAGGGCGTTTATCGGGACACGGCCCATCACACGATCTTTATGTCAAAGGAATACGAACGGAATCTTCACGAGATTGAAACAGAGCACACCTTGAGCGAGGACCCATCGTTCTACTTGCAAAACGCCTGCGTCACCGATCCAACGCTTGCACCACCCGGACACAGCACGTTGTACATTCTGCTACCGGTTTCGCATCAACACTCCAACATCGATTGGAAAATCGAAACCTCACGCTATCGCGCCTTGGCTCTTCGCCAATTGGCACAAATTGGCTTGCACGATGTCGAAAAACGCATCCGCACCGAACGAATCGTCACCCCGGCCGATTGGGACGCTGGCGAGCAAATTCACCTCGGCGCGACGTTCAATCTTGCACACAATCTCGGTCAGATGCTCCACTTACGACCTCGCAATCGCTTCGAGGAGTTCGACGGAGTCTATCTCACCGGTGGTGGCACCCACCCAGGCAGCGGCTTACCTGTGATCTACGAATCGGCCCGAATCACATCGCGACTTTTGCTACAGGACTGGGAGATGCCGCACGATCATTGTATCGTACCGAGATAGGTGGTAGGGCGAGCGGGGCGTGTCAACGCTCCGGTAGGCGAGCGGGGTGTGTCAACGCCCCGGTCA
>RGDT01000170.1 GCA_009918525.1 Planctomycetia bacterium | reverse complement strand
CGGTCGCTCCGGCGACAATGCGCAACCGGCCCCGGTGCCCGTCCCCGAACCGACGCCGACTGTCCCAGCGGTCACGGTTCCAGGACAGACACCGCTTCCTGTTGCGCGTCAGGTGCCCGTTATTTCACCAACGCCAGATAATGCCCCTGGTCCGCGTCGTCGGTTACAATACCGCATCGGTTCGCGTACCGGTGCCGAGAACTGGAACGTCGAGCGCACGCAACTCGAAGACGGCCGGGCCATGATCACCGTCTCCAACGGTGTTATTCTGAATGTTAGTGGAGTGCAAGGACTTGGAGCACTTGAAGTCGAGGCTGACCGAGCCGTCATTTGGACGCGAGGCGATGATGCGTCCCGATCTGGGAGTGGCTCGGGTGATCTGGAATTTTATATGGCGGGTCATGTCGTACTAAGAACGCAGCGTCCTCAGACTGGGGACCGAGTGATCATCGACGCCGACGAACTGTACTATGACACACGCCGCAACGTCGCGGTTGCCCTGAAATCGAGATTGGAAGTCAAACCGAAGCTTCGAGCAGGAACTCAAATAACACTTACGGAACCAATCGTATTAACGGCGGAAAAACTTTTCCAGACCAGCGAAACAACTTATGAAGTGGTGAATAGTGAAGTATTCTCTAGCCGCTTGCCGTCTGATCCTGGGTTGAAACTAATCGTTGCTCACGCGACGATGGAAGAACGACGTACTCCACGAACCGATCTGTTTGGCCGTCCTGTGGTTAATCCTCGCACCGGTGAGCAACTGACCCAAGTCGAAAGTTTGTTATCGGCTGAAAATGTTTTCGCCACGGCAGGTGGTGTGCCTTTGTTCTATACACCGTATTTGTATACAGATGCACGCGACCCGCTCGGCCCGTTGGTCAGCGTACATCTGGGGGGTAGCCGAATTTTTGGATTCCAAACGGGTATCGGGTTGGATGTGTATAAATTATTGGGCGTCCTTCCTTATGATGGAACTCGTTGGCGTGCCTATGTCGATTACATGACTCGCCGTGGCCCAGGACTAGGGACAAACTTTTTTTACAACGGTTCGTTGTTTGAAGCTGCTCCAGAGGAACTACAACTTTTCCCTGAAAAAGTTCAGCTTGGGCAATACAATGGAGTTGTTCGGCTCTACGGCATTTATGATCAAGCAACAGATATTTTAGGATCTCAACCCGTCGATCTGCTGACTTTCAATCCATCAGGCTTTCGTGGTCGAGCCTACTGGCAACAAAGTGTATGGGATTTGCCCGGTGGTTTCGACGTTCACGCTCAGTTTTCTAAATGGAGTGATCGTAACTTTCTGGAGCAGTACTACAAACGAGAGTTTGATACTACTCCCAACCAAGCAACCTATGCACTGTTGAAACAACAACAAGACAATTGGTCCTGGAGTGTTTTGGCCGAGGGCCGCGTCAATCCATGGGTGACGACGACCGAATCATTGCCGCGTTTGGATGGATATGTACAGGGGCTTGATCTGTTCGGTTTGTTCACCTCGCATTCCCATGCGACCATTGGCTATCATCGCTTAGCTGTGAGCAATGATCCTCGTACACCGATCCAGAGCAATGCCGTCCCTCCGGGTACGTTGCCGATCCAAGATCAGACGACGCAGCAAATATCCACCGCCCGCGCAGCATTCTTGCAGGAACTCTCGTATCCTGTGAATTTCGGGGCTGTGACCTTGTCGCCTTATGTTAAGGGCGCACTCGTTGGCTATTCCGAAGACCTCCACGGCGATTCAGCGGGGCAGGCATGGGGTGGCGTCGGACTCAAGGCGCACCTGCCTTTGACCAAGTTATATTCGGACGTACAAAGTGAGCTATTCAATATCAACGGGCTTAATCACAAGATCAATCTTGAAGCTAATTATTTCTGGGCTCAGGCCGTTAACAAGCATACTCAGTTTGGACAAATTGACCGACTCAATGATTTCACGACTGATCAAGCTTTACGTGAATTTACTCCCTACCAGCCGATCTACAACCCGTCGAACGGCCTGTCGATGGCCACATCGCGTCTGTTCGATCCACAAATGTTCGCAATTCGTCGATTGATCGACAATCGGTTCGACACGTTGGACGATGTTAATGTCCTGCAATTAGAAGCTCGGCAACGGCTCCAGACTAAACGAGGCTTTCCAGGTTCTCAACACATTGTAGATTGGATGACCTTGGACACGTCCGTCAGTCTTTATCCTCAAGCCAACCGGGATAATTTCGGCAAATCTTTTGCTTTTGCTGAGTATAACTATCAGTGGAATATCGGTGATCGTACATCGTTCCAGAGTACGGGTTGGTTTGATCCGAATGATGGCGGTCCACGAGTGCTGACCCTCGGTATGTATTTTGACCGACCGGATCGTACATCGTTCTACCTGGGTTACAGGCAAATTGACCCACTCAACAGCCGTGCGATTACGGGATCTATGTCGTATGTGTTCAGTCCCAAGTATTCAATGCGCTTTATCGTTAGCTATGATCTGGGTCAGTCGGCCTCCTTGGGGAACTCGGTATTGTTCACTCGTACCGGCAAGGATTTCCAAGTTTCGCTGGGATTCACCTATAACACCTATCAGAACAATGTCGGTGCTATCCTAGAGATTGTCCCCAATCTTGCTGCCAATCGCACCAATGGGCCGGGTGGTCTTCTGAATCAACAGTCAATGGGTGGATTCGGTCGATGATCACCGGAGGGCACAATCATGCTGCCGGAGCCGAAAACAGAACAATCACGGCGATTGTGGCGAACGAAGTTTGTCGCAGCGTTCCGGGGTTTACGGTTAGGGATCAAAGGACATAGCAGCTTTTTTGTTCATTTTTTCATGAGCGCACTGGTATTGGCCACTGCTACCGTTTTGAAATGTGAGTTATGGCAGTGGTGCGTTCTGTTGATTTGTATCAGTAGCGTCCTGGGAGCTGAATTGTTCAACAGCGCAATCGAAACGCTATTCCGCGGCTTGGATGATGAGATCAAACAACACACATGGCCTGCGTTGGACGTCGCTGCTGGCGCTGTCTTGTTAATTAGCTTATTCGCGGCCATGATCGGCGGAATGATCTTTACATCACGTCTATTAGGATAAACGACACGGTATGAACAAGTTCGGGAGTTGTTCATACCGTGGGATAATATCACTCGGTTTCGGCAAATTCTTGAAGACGTTGACTGCGAAGCGGTTGACGTAATTTGAGCAGTCCGCGTGCTTCGATCTGGCGGATGCGTTCGCGGGTGATGCCGTAGGCTCGTGCCACTTCTTCAAGGGTACGTGGTTGACCATCACGAAGGCCGAATCGCAACTCAATCACTTCCCGTTCACGGGGGGTTAGTGAGCGTAGAACCTCGGCAATTCGTTCGCGTAACAAATGTTGATCGACGGCTTTGCCCGGGTTTTGGGCGTCCGGGTCGTCGAGGAAATCTTCCAAGGCTCGTTCGCCATCGCCTCCGAGCGGTTCGTGCAGGCTGACCGGATGCCGTGCAACGACTCGGAGCGATTGCGTTTCCTCGGCCGTTACACCTAGTACGGCGGCAATTTCTTCGACGGTTGGTTCCCGTCCTTGAGCGATGGACAACTCACCGCGAACACGTTCGACGGCTGCCAGCGTACCGACTTGATGACACGGAACGCGGATAGTACGAGCATGATCGGCCAGAGCACGTGTTATACCCTGCCGGATCCACCACGTCGCGTAGGTGCCGAATTTGTAATCCATCCGCCATTCGTACTTGTCAACCGCTCGCATCAAGCCACGGTTGCCTTCTTGGATCAGATCGCTGAAAGGCAAGCCGCGACTGCGATAGCGTTTTGCAATACTAACGACTAATCGAAGGTTGCCTTCAGACAGTTCGGTCCGCGCTTTTTGATATGCACAACGGCGAGCCATCAACACGTTGACCAGTCCGGCCAAGTCGTCCGGCCGCGATCGGACTTCTAGCATCAACTCGCGTAATTGTTTGGTTGCACGATTACGGTGATCACGGTCTGCCGCACTGTTTCCACCGGACACGGACTCTTGTTCGAGGGAGCGCATCTTGTCGAGTTTCCGAGCAAGATCCTTGGAGAACACATCAAGTAAGTCGATACGCGGAGCCAGTTCTTCGGTTAGCTTCCGTGCCTTGCATAAACCCCGATAGAGCCGACGCATGGCCTTGCCGCGCTCTTTGGAGGCAGTGGTCTTGAGCAAGTCCTTAAAATCGTTATCGGCATCAGCGATCAGGTGGTCGAGCGTCCTTACGTGATGCGGAATCCGCTTCAGGATGTTCTCACGTGTCAGCCCCAATGTCTTGACCACATCAATTGTTGGATCCAGGGCCAGCTTGCCAGCCTGAACGCGCATGAAGGCGTCGTTTACTAGACGGATGGTGTACCAATTGCTCAGGGCCGCATGACGATAGCGTTCGCGTTGATGCTCTAGTTGCTTGGCCAAGGACAATTCTTGGTCACGACTGAGCAGCGGTATCGCACCCATCTGGCGAAGATAGAGACCCAGTGCGTCGTCGGGTGCCTGAGCATCGTCCTCCACCTCGTCAACTTCACCCGGCGGCAACTCGTCAAGCAGTGTTGGCCCATCTTCCGAGTGAGGCACCGATTCGACGTGATCCAGGTCGGAATCTTGTTCTGCGAGGGTAGGTTGGCGCAGGTTAGAATCTACAGATTCTTCTGTATCCAAAGGCACATCAACGCCCAGGTTCAAGTTAGTGGCTTCGTCGTGATGCGGTACTTTTCGCGTGGTTCGTTTGGTCGCCATGGCGTGCGTCCTTCGGTGTCATCTCTCTCTGGAAAATACGCAAACAAAACAGAAAACAGACATAGACCTCGTTTTTTAGAGGGTCTATCTTTTCATCTTTTCCGTAGCGGTTCGTTTCAGGCTATCTTGTTCGCTCTATTATCGCGGGTTGCATCATAGCGTTCTCACCCCATCAGCCAGCCACAGATGGAGCCGCATCCAGTGCCGCCCGTTTTCGGTAGAGACTTTACGAACTATCCTATCATTATACTCACCAACTGACCGGTAGGCTAAGAAAAATATTGCTCTCCTGCCAAGTTCCGCGAAAATGATAGATACGGAACTATCCGGTACATTATCATAGGCATTCTATTCACCTAAATCCGAGAGTTATCAATCATGCTTCGCATTTTTTTCATCATTTTCTTTGCTTGTTCGGCCTTCGCAGCGGGTCCGCCTGCTGTTCATTGGGCATATATTCCGCCAATTCGACTGAAGATGCACCATTTAACGACTATGCCGAAAAATTCGGCAATCGATGCATTTCTTCTCGATGCACTTCATCAACGCGGCTGGTCCTATTCTGTTCCTGCAGATCGAGTGACTCTGATACGTCGCATCACTGTTGACCTAACCGGGCTGCTTCCCACCCCTGAAGAAGTCGAGGCATTCATCGCCGACTCGCGTCCTGATGCCTACATAAGGGTTGTAGATCGACTTCTTGCATCCCCGCACTATGGCGAACGTTGGGCACAACACTGGCTTGATGTCGCAAGGTATGCCGAAAGTAACGGTTATGAGGCAGATGGCGAACGTCCCCAGGCTTGGCGTTATCGCGATTGGGTCATTCATGCCTTGAACACGGACATACCTTATGATCGCTTTTTGGCCGCGCAACTGGCGGGTGATCTGAATGCCAAGGCCAATCCCGATGGTCTGCTGGCCTCTGGGTTTAACCGCTGTGGTCCTATTCACCAAGTAGGTGGTAACGTCGATCCGCTAGAAGTTCGCCATGAGTTACTCAATGAAATGACCGGCGGCTTTGCAACGGTGTTCATGGGGGTGACGCTCGGCTGTGCCCGTTGTCACGATCATAAGTTTGATCCATTCTCCCAGATGGAATATTTTCAATTCGAGGCATTTTTCTCCCAAGCCAAGCCCGTCGAAGTCAACCTCGCTGGACCGGGCGAACTGGCAGCCTATGCACGCGATCAAGCAACGCATCAGGCGAAGTTGGCGGTCCTTCGGGCCAAAGTGGACAATATCGACGCCCCGTATCGCAACCGCATTCGTGATGCCAAACTCGCCCGACAGAGTCCCGAATTTCGGGCTGCATTCTTTGCCAAAAATCGTACCCCGGAACAAAAAAAGCTCGTTGCCGACTTTTCCGCCCTGATCAAAGTCTCCTGGGACGAGATCCTCGAAGCGCTAAGCCCAGATGATCGAGCCAAGCGAACCGAGCTACGCGAGCAGATTCACGCCATCACTGCCAAGGCTCCCTTGCCCCCCGCCCGAGCCTGGACACTGGAAGAAGGCAAAGGCCCTCTATCGGCCAAGGTCTTGAAACGCGGCAACATTAATCGACCGGGTGAAGAGGTTCGGCCCCGTTTCCCGTCGATTTTGCCCGGCGCGGCCGATAAGCCGCGCGACCGCAACGATTTGGTCCGTTGGCTAACGCGACGCGATCATCCCTTGACCGCTCGCGTTATCGTCAACCGTCTCTGGCAGCATCATTTCGGGAAAGGTATCGTTGCCACGCCTAACGATTTCGGAATCAAAGGAGACCGCCCCAGTCATCCCGAGCTGCTGGATTGGCTGGCGGTCGAACTCATCGAATCCGGCTGGAGTCTCAAGCACCTGCATCGGCTCATGGTCACCAGTAACGCTTATTGTCAGAGTAGCCACGGAGAGGAGAAGACGGCCGACCCCGATAATCGTTTCTTATCGCGGATGAACCGGCGACGACTCGACAGCGAGTCATTGCGCGATGCCATCTTGACTGTTTCAGGGCAACGCACCGACTGGATCGGTGGGCCAATGGTGCGAATTCCTTTGGAACCTGAAGTCTACGACCTGATTTTTACCGAAGGCGAACCGGATGGGCTTTGGCAAGTGACTCCTGATGACCGTCAGCACGGGCGACGGAGTCTTTACCTGTTCAATAAACGCAACGTACGGCAACCGTTGTTGGAGGCGTTCGACCAACCCGACACGCTCAGTTCCTGCCCGGTGCGGTCGGTAAGTACCTTCGCACCGCAGGCGTTGATTTTGTTGAACGGCCCGCTCACCCAGAACGCCGCGCGAGCAATGGCCGTCCGGTTGGCCGGTGATACAGATCCTGTGGACCGCGCCTATCGTCTCATGTTGGGCCGTCCTCCCACAGCGATCGAGGCAGCAGAGGCAGCCAAGTTTATCAGTCAGCAAACGGTGTTCCTCAAGGACGAATTGCGCGCGCGTCGGTCGGTGGCATTGCCCGAGGGGCCTGGCGATCCGGCACGTCTGGCGGCTTTGGCGGACTTCTGTTTAGCGATGATGAACCGCAACGGATTTATCTTTTTGGATTAATATTCGCTCAAAGTCGCTCATTTTGCGCGAGTAATTTGTTATTTTTCTTGGTAAACTGAACGTATGTTGATAACCCGCAGACGAGTCTTCGGGTGCATCCTGAGTCGCTGAAGTCCGGAGAAAGTCATGACCCAGCGAAAAACTCCTACGGATTCGGTTGATATTGGCTTCACTCGTCGTGATTGGTTCAGGGTCGGAGGTCTGGGCACAGCTTCTCTTGCTTTGACGCCCGCCTTGGTCGATGCTTCGGTTGATCGAACTTTTGGCCGGGCCAAAAATCTGCTCTTTTTGTTTCTTTCTGGTGGGCCGTCGCAGTACGAGACGTTCGACCCTAAGCCCGACGCACCGCCCGAGATTCGCGGCATTTTCAAGCCTATCGCCACGAACGTACCCGGTGTACGGATCTGTGAACTGTTACCGCGGACGGCTCGGATCGCTGACAAATTGTGCATCGTGCGGTCGATGTCCACGGGTGACCCCAATCATGAATCAGGCGGCTACTGGGTCAACACTGGATACCGCTACACCGGAACGAATATGCGGTCGGTCCATCCATCCGACTGGCCGACTTTCGGTTCCATCGTGAAGATGCTCAAGCCCAGTTCCCAGGTTCCCTTCAGCACCGTCGTTTTGCCCGAGCCGATCATCGCCAATCCTGGTATCTTTTTGCCGGGACAGAATGGCGGTTTTTCCGCCGGATTTCTGACAAAGATCCCTGTCGTCACTTGTCGTTCTGGGCAACCCGGAAAATCCAACGACCCAGTCAAACCAATGAAATCGATAGATTACACACCGTCCGTGGGCTTCCCGCCCGATCCGCCATCTGCAAGCATCTAACAATCAACCAACCCTCATACGCTCAATCGCCGCCGCCACATCCGCGACTCGGAACCGGACGGCCTTACCCAATTTGAAATACGGGATCAAGCCACCCACGCGCCAGTTGTAGAGTTGGCGGCGGCAGATTTTCAGATGGAGGGCGAGCTCCTGTTCGGTGATCAGTTCGAGTTCGGTGCGCGGCGAAGGTGGGTGCGTGTCCATGCTCAGTTGCGGCGCGGATGGGAAACATGTGTACTTTGGTGTGTGGGAGGATCTGTCCGACAGGTTCCCCATCGATCTGATGCGTGGATACGTCGGTTTCACCGAAACATGGGAAGCCCGTCCACTCAGTCGCATCGAGCGGGTGGACGTAGCCACGAAGAAGCATGAGATTTTGTTTGAAGAAAAATACTGGATCAGCCACATCAATCTCTCGCCGACTGATCCGAATCGCATGACTTATTGCCACGAGGGACCGTGGAATCGCGTGGATCATCGCATTTGGGGTCTGGATATTTCTTCGGGAAAAACCTGGAAAATTCGTCCCTGCTCC
>RGDT01000169.1 GCA_009918525.1 Planctomycetia bacterium | reverse complement strand
CTGACGCGAATTGTCCAGCAATCGGGCGTCAATCATCGACAACATCGCCTGAGCCTGTGAGAACTCGCGACGACGATAAGCCGACTCCACAGCATCGAACGAGCGGTTCGCCGCTAATCGTTTTTGATTGAACTCCTCGACATCGATAGTCCGCAGCAGATCCATCGCCTGATCTTTGACCCCATGGTTGCCGGCCAACGCTTCTTCAGCGATGCGGCGAGCGGTGGCAATTTCGCCTCGCTTCAGTTCCATGCGAGAGTTTTCAAGCAACTGGGCACCGTGATTGCCGCTCGAACTGATACCGCTGCCTGGCGTCGGATTCATCGGCATCGAGCCGACCACACTGGTCGATGGAGTCATCGGGATCGAACCTACGCCCGGCGGCGGATTCATCGGCATCGAGCCGGCCAGACTGGTCGGCGAGGCGATCGGTAGCCCGCCAAGATCACTATTTGCGGGGTTCATCGGAGATGGAGCAGGATTCAGATCCGCCGTCTGGATCACACCCGATGTCGTCAGAGGGGGTAATGTCGGCTCCGCTGGCGACTTATTAACGGCACGAAGCCCGGCCAATTGATTATCCAGTGGAACCGTGTCATGGCCGAAACCGGCCGCCAATTCGCGTGCTTCGACGAGCTTGCGTTCGGCGATACGGTAGCGGATGGTCTTATCGCCAATGCCGCTGTTGCGCAGGTCTTCCGCCTCTCGAGCAAGGCTTTCCACCTTGCGTCGAGCTTCCATCGAAACCTGCTGGAACACCAGATCCGGTGCCGCTTCATCGGCTTTGAATGTGGCATTCAGTCGCAAGGCTTGGGCAGCTTTGGTTTTGGCGTCGATCAGCTTCCCTTCGCGTTGCAGCCGTTGGGCTTCAGCAACCAGTTGTTGGGCCTGTAGTTTTTTGTCCGACCCTTCAACCGACTTAGGCTCCGTCGGAACCCCGGCCGGTGGCGTGGTCATAGCGGTCAGGTTGGGCGTGGGCAAGGGTGTGGTACCGGGCGGAGTCGTCAGCCCCGTGAGCGGGGTCGGCCCCGGCGTTTCGCGTTTGACCACTGCAGTACCAGGAGATCCTGGCAATTTAGGTAGAGACTTGTCGCGAATCTTGATCGCTTGGCAGTCGGCCAGTAGTTTGTTTGGCCGGTCGCTCATGTCCCAGGTAGAGTAACCGTTGAACAGGGTTTGCGAGCGATAAGCGAGGCGGCTTGCTCCCTCGTGATCGCCTTTGGCGAGAAGTTTTCGCCCTTCAACGAGCAGCTTGGCCGCTTCCTCCCGGTCGCGACGTGCACGGGCTTTGCCCACATCGCGTGACAATGAATCGGGGGTGTCCCTCTCAAACAGACCCCACGACAAACTGTTTGCACCTTTGCAGCGTTGAGCGATAGACGCCGCCTCGTCCAGTTTACCTTGGTCGAGCGCCTTACGTCCTTCCGCGAGTAGTTGTACCGCTTCGGCCTTGGTGCGCGGCAAACCCGGTTTTGACGACGAGCTAGCTTTTGGTGCAGACGCGGTTGTAGATCCCGAGGCAGCAACCGGAGCTGATTTTCCAGTAGCCAAAGATTTGTCGTCGCTTAGCTTACTGTCGTCCACAGAAGGTGAAACTTTGTCAGCGGATTCAATTTCCTCGACCTTAACAACTCGATCATCCGATTTTTTCACAACATCTTGCGGACCGGCAGGTTTTCGGCCGTTATCGAGACGTTTTAGATCGGCCAAAACCTTGTCCGGCGTGTCGTCCCACCAGCCATGGCTAGCCTTAAGCGCGGCGGCATCGTTGGCAAGCTTGCGAGCCTCGTCGGGTTTGCCCGCCGCCATAGCAGCTCGGGCCTGTTTAACGAGTGTTTGCGCCTTCTCTTCGGACGACCCCCGAACCGTCCTTCCTGCCGGCGACGCGCCTGGTGCCGACGGAAGCGGAGAGGCCGACGACTCATTGGAAGCGGACGATTCGCTCTTCCGGGCTGTTGCAATGTCTCTCAAAGCTTTGGACGGCGTATCGCCCAAAACATTAAAAGAGAAGATCGACGCATTTTTCTCGGCGGTCTTGGCGTATCTTTCGGCAGCATCGAGTTCTTTACGACTGAGGGCCGCTCGCGACGCCAGGAGCATGGCCTGGGGATCTTTGCGAACCCTTTCAACATCAGCGAGAATTTTCGCTGGAGATTCTTCGAGACGAGACAAATGAAGTTTAAGTTGAGCGACTTCCTTGGCGATGGACTCGGCTTCATCGATGCAATTTTGCGCGAGCAGAGAACGTGCCCGCGTTAATTTAGCCTTCGCTTCGCTTTTAATGTCGGGAACAGTCGCACCCGGCAAGTTCGGGAGAGAGCCACTATTGGACTGCGCATAAATTTGTGCGGGGGCGATCAGTCCTAATTGTGCCATCACTCCCGCCACTAGTAACCCGGCACGCCATCCTCGTTTGATTCCATATGCCCTGGACACACAGCCCTCCTTGCGGTTTTGGCCGCTGGCTCGCGAGTCGAGAACACCGGAGCCGACGAAATCCCCCTCGTCGAGCAATCCGGTCGGTCGCGGCAGTAAGCGACCGCGACCCGCAACGCCTCAAGTCGATCCCACAACGGACGCGACGGGGGTGGACGGCATTAGCCGACCCGAAAAAGGCCCGACCGCGTGACCATGGGGTGAAGCGGCAGCCGTATAGCGTCAGTTAGGGATAGGGTCAAGGTCGATTTTAGGTGAGTTTACCACGACGAGATTAACCCACGAACAATCTGCCCTCCCTCGGAGCCGACGAAATGCAGCAACATCTCTTCGCGGACATTCTTGCCGTTTGAACACAGGGTTTGGTTGCCGATGTTCACGCGACTCATCCTAAGGAATGAGGTGTACCGCCTGACTATCGTGCCGCGTTTGATCTTTTGTTTTGGCACCGTTCAAGAAATTCACCTATTATTTAACAGGACCTTTATTCGAGACAGCACGGACGCTTCCCCACGCTAAGGGTGCGTTCATGCCTGATTCTTCTGATCTTTGGTATGTTCGACTTCCAGGCGGTCATGTTGTCCGAGCCGCTTCGGCTACTCTTCGTGAACAACTAGCCTCCGGGCGACTTTCGCAACTGGCCGAAGTGCGTCGAAGCAAAGAGGAGGCTTGGCGTTCGATGAGTTGTATTGATAAGTCCGGTGAGCTATACAACCATCGTTCCCGTCAATCCGTTGCGGCTCGGCTCGACCCGGGGACAATGAACTTCCTCCCCATCAATGAATTCCTCGAAGAACTACTCGCCGCCCTGGGCTGCGCGTTATCGGCTCGAAAACTCCAGTTGACCTTGATTGGATTCACGGGGGTTGGGTGTGGTCTGCTTGTGTCGGTTTAGCTGTCTTGACCCAGACAACCATACTCTCTCGTCTTACATTCTGCGAACTTTCCCGCCTGAAACCCGTCTCCCTTCGTACGGGCTTTGAGGGGCTACCATCTTTGATGCTTCGCTTACTGGCGAGCGTCGGGTTGATCGCGCAACTCCTTTTCGTTGCACGCCAGGGGCTGCCTCGACTCCTACCTCTGATGCCGTCAGACTGGCCTAACGAGGCTTTGATCGAAATCGCGTCGCTATTCGCCACCTTGTCCTTGGGAGCTTCGTTGATCTATCTCACTCCACTTGTGGCCGTCCTAGTGGTAGAAGATTGCGGCCCGGTTACGGGATTCCTCGCCTGGCATCGACTGACGCGCGGTCGCCGGACAGCCGTGATGGCGACGCAATGGCTGACACTGGCTATCGGGTTGGTACTGACTGCGCCCGTGGGAATGTTGGCCTGGGTATCGCTTCACCCCCTGTGGCAAGCGATAGTGCAAGGGGCAGTCGTATCTGTCGTGACAACGTACGTCGCGGTCGCCAACGTCTTCCTATACCTCCATTTCCGCTACGCCTCCAACTGATCGCCGCAATCGAGCTGCCCGATTCGCCCTGTGTCTGCCGCTTCGTTCAACCGTTGTACGCTGGTACTCGACATCTGGTTTTCCCGGATATTAAGCCAATCCAAACGATTGATTGCGTCAACAAGCTCGCTCGCCCCAACGTCGCCGATCCGACTATGAGCGACCTCCAAGAGATGCAACCGCTTTAGCCCCGACCAACGAGCCAATACCTGTCCTCCCATGTCGCCCAGCGGATTTTGATTCAGACGCAATTCGATCAACGGTCCCATAAACGGCGAGAATAGCAAAGGACGTAGTCCATGCGCTCGGATACGATTTCGCGACAATACCAACCGGCGCAACCGCGATAGACCGGACCACGTTCCCAGCGTCCGTGCCGCGTCGTCGTCCAGGTCGTTATCACTGAGGTCCAGAAACGTCAATGGCGCGACGTGTTGGCCGCGTACCAAAGCCGAAATAGCGTCCCCCCCTATTTGATTACCGGACAGATCGAATCGTCGCAGCCGTGGGAAAAAAGCCGCTCGCGAAAGCGCGGCAGTGGCACCGACCGAGACGTTGGTATGGCTAAGGTCGAGTGTGTCGAGTTGGGTCAAGCACGAGGTACGTGCAAGTTCTTCGACTCCATCGCTACCCAATGGATTGAACCCCAGATGAAGTGCTTCTAACGCTCGCAAGCGCGACGACTGCGCCAGATCGCGAACCGCTGTCGGGCCGATTCGATTGCCGTTGAGTTTCAGTTCTCGCAAAGCGGGTAGATGACGTGCGGAGCCTAGAAATTGCATATCGATGGCTCCGAGTTGATTTTCGCCCAAATCGAGCGTGACCAGCTCTCCCAAGTTCGGACAAGCGCACAGTTCCTCGATGGCGTTGCCGCGAACATCACAATGGATCAAGGACAACGCATTCAAGCGAAGACTGATCGGATGCCGCAATAAAGCACTCAGGCCCATGTGTCCGATGGGAAGTTTGTTGAGCGTCAGTCGTCGCAGTTGTGATAAAGGACGATGCTGCAACAGTTTGACAAAGTTCCAAACGCTGAGGTTAGAACCCTCCAGGTTCAGTTCCTCTACGCGATCGAGAATCGGACTTTGCCAAAGCTGATCGACCAGTACCTCGCTGCTCAGATCCCCGAACCGCAGAGACGACAACGGGGTACGGCTGAAGATCGCCTCGCCGTGGCACAGGAAAGCAGGAACATCCAAGACCCATTGACTGGGGAATCCACGATGGAAATGAACCCATCCTACCCTTTCTCCGCGAACCGTGAAAGGTTCAAGCCATTCGGTTTGATGACGTCTAAGCAGTTGGCCTTCGCGCTGTTGCAGTGGGTCACGACGTGGGTCGTCGTCGTCCAGGGCGGCAAGATCGAGTTGAACGCGCACCAATTCCGCGCGGTCGTGCTGGCCTTCATCGTCGAGCCAGTCCGCGTAGATACGGCGTAGACAATCATCGCCTGGGTTCTCGATGATGTCCAGCAACAGCCCCTCACCGCTGCTCATGATCGACCTCCTCCTGCGTATTGCCCTCTTCCACTCCATGATAGACTAAAGAAGCCAGGATCGGAACCAACCAGAGGTACAGCCATGACCCAGGAACTAACCCGGTTGATCGACGACCTCCGCAGGCAGGAAGCCTCCCTCCGCGAAGGCGGTGGAGCCAAAGCCGTCCAGCGTCAACACGAAAAAGGCCGACTCACTGCCCGCGAACGGATCGCCCGGCTGATCGACCCCAGCAGTGCTTTTCACGAATTAGGGCTATGGGCCGCGTGGGGCATGTATCGGGAATGGGGCGGCGCTCCCTCCGCCGGAGTCGTCACCGGCATCGGGACCGTATCCGATCGCCGTGTTATGATCGTGGCAAATGACGCGACAGTGAAAGCCGGCGCGTTTTTTCCGATGACGTGCAAGAAAGTCCTTCGCGCTCAGCGGATCGCGCTGGAGTCGAGGCTACCATTAGTCTACCTTGTCGATTCGGCAGGAGTCTTTCTACCGCTACAAGACGAAGTCTTCCCCGATGAAGACGACTTTGGTCGCATCTTCCGCAACAATGCCATTCTCAGCGCCGCCGGCGTTCCGCAACTGGCAGCCATCCTGGGCAATTGTGTCGCGGGCGGCGGTTATTTGCCGGTGTTATGCGATAAGTTGCTGATGACGGAGGGCAGTGCGCTGTACCTCGCCGGGCCGGCCCTTGTCAAAGCCGCCATTGGGCAGACCGTGAGCCACGAGGAACTTGGTGGAGCGGTGATGCACGCGAGTATCAGCGGCACTATCGACTATCGGGAAAAGGACGAACCGGCGTGCCTGGAACGGTTGCGGCGATTGGTCGGGGCGTTGCCGTGCGATCCGCGTTCCATTCGTCAGGGAATCGCACCGGGTCGTCAATCGGACGTGCTGAATCTCCTTTCGCCCAGTACACGCCAGGAATACGACGTTCGCGACCTATTGCCGTGCATTCTCGACGAGGGACCGTTCGACGAGTACAAGGCAGACTATGGTCAAACCATCGTTTGCGGCCAAGGTCGTCTCGGCGGCATGGCGGTCGGCATCGTCGCCAACCAGAAAAAGCGATGCAAGCCCGCCAACGGTCCCGTCCAGTTTGGGGGCGTCATCTACGTGGATAGCGCAGATAAAGCCGCCCGGTTTGTGATGGACTGCAATCAATCGCGGATGCCGATATTGTTCTTGCAGGATGTCAACGGCTTCATGGTTGGCCGTGACAGCGAACAGGCGGGCATCATCCGCAGCGGGGCTAAACTGGTCAACGTCATCGCCAATAGCGTTGTGCCCAAATTGACGGTGATCATAGGCGGTTCGTTCGGGGCGGGTCATTATGCCCTGTGCGGCAAGGCGTTCGATCCGAGGTTTCTTTTTGCGTGGCCTCAGGCTCGTTATGCGGTCATGGGCGGAGACCAGGCCGCCAGCACGCTGCTGGAAGTCCAAGTCACAGCTCTGAAACGGACAGGACACGAACCCGATGCGACCGAACTGGAGGAACTTCGGAAAAAAGTCGAAGCCAGTTATGCCGAACAGACCGACATCCGCTACGCGGCAGCGCGTCTATGGGTGGATCGCATTATCGCTCATGACACTGGAGTGTGCGACCCGCCACGACGATGGCCGGGAATTTCGCACAGGCGTTATACAGGTGTAACAAAGCCGGGCAGCGTCACATTCTGTTCGAGCCGGAAGCGTCAGTGACGACGAGCGACCGTGGCGTGTCAACGCAGGCGAGCGAGGCGAGTCAACCCCCTGATTGTTGTTTCTAAGCGACAACCGAGGCGTTGACACGCCCCGCTCGCTTTGGCCGGGGCCAACCCGAGAGAAGGGCTAGGAGGACCCGACACTATGGCGAGCCATGTCACAAATTTCGCACTTGGCTAGAATTTTGAGAGGAGTTTAATCTTCTCAACCCTGAATTGCACTGTTCCTCGTCCCCAGTTGCGATTATGGGCAACAGGCAAATCACCCCTCACGCCCTATCCTGCCGTTTTCCCGATGTGCGAAGCTCTGCGGGTTTTACCGCCTCTATAACCACCCATTTATCAACTCCACGCTAGGTAGACGATTGATTCTGACTATTACTTTTTGTTAAAATGGTTAATGTGTGGCGGCTGGAGAAATTAATCGGCCGTAAAATGTTTCCCGACACCTTGTCGTGACCTCGTCGGGGGTTCGTTGCTCGGTTCAATACCGAGCGGAGAAATGGTTCATGCGCAGAGTCGTTGTGACCGGCGTGGGTGTTGTTGCTCCTAACGGCATTGGCCGCAAGGCGTTTTGGAACGCTTGCGTGAATGGTCAAACAGGGGTTCGACCAATTGACTCTTTCGATGCCTCCGGCCATCCGGTAAAGATCGCGGCCGAAGTTCCCCCGTTCGACATTAATCCGTATGTGCCTGGCACGCACCGCAAAAGTGTGAAAATCATGGGGCGTGCCGCTCGTTTTACCGTGGCTGCCGCCGGTTTAGCCGTGGTTGATGCCGGGCTTGACCTAAGCAACGAGAACCCCGAAACGGTCGGCGTTGTCATGGGGACCGGCCTTGTCCCGGTTGATCTCCCCGAAGTCGCACCAATGCTTACCCGGGCTTGCAGCGAAGATGGCACCTTGTATGCCGACCGAATCGGCAAACAAGGCACACAGGCTCTCTTTCCGTTGTGGCTGTTGAAATATCTGCCCAATATGACAGCTGCCCATGTCTCGCTGATCCACAACTGCCAAGGTCCAAACAGCACTGTCACCACAGCCTGTGCGGCCGGAACTCAGGCAGTAGGCGAGGCGTTCCGCTTGATCGCACGGGGCGACGCGGACTTGATGCTTGCCGGTGGCGGCGACTCGCGATTAGACCCACTATTGATGCTGGCTTATTCTGCTCTGGGCGCACTCAGTCCTGCGACGAAACCACCTGCTGAGGTATCAAGACCGTTCGACGGCCAGCGCGACGGGTTCGTGCTGGGCGAAGGAGCGGGGGTCCTCATTCTGGAAGAACTGGAGCGAGCGAAAAAACGCGGAGCGGAAATATACGCTGAAGTTCTAGGCATGGGCACTAGCTTTGACGCCTACGCCGTGACTAAGCCCGACCCCGAGGCCGGTGGCGCGGCCCGTGCCATCCGTTGGGCACTGAACGAAGCTCGTATTGCTCCCCAGGATGTTGATTACGTCAATGCTCACGGCACCAGCACCCGCTTAAACGATCAAATGGAAACCGCCGCCATCAAACGTGTTTTCAACAGCCATGCCGATAAATTGCCCTTATCGAGCATCAAGTCCATGATTGGCCATCTGATCGGAGCGGCGGGAGCGGTTGAGGCGGCGGCCTTGGCCATGACCCTTCAAACGGGTGTTTTGCCACCCACGATCAATCAAACTACTTAATTCTACGCCAGGATAAAAACTTTTACCTT
>RGDT01000168.1 GCA_009918525.1 Planctomycetia bacterium | reverse complement strand
TGGGTATGGCGAACTATGCGGTATGGGCGAACTTCAATTTGGACCGTTCCATCGACGGCACGGATTTGACGCAGTTCAACCTACGGTTCAACCGGTTTAAGGTTCGGATTTGATGTGGATAGCCTAGATGTATGAATGGGGGGTCGTATGGTCCGCCAGGCGTAGAAGGCCGATTTGGAGAGTCCTCCGGCGGCATAGAAGGCGATAATGGAAAGAAAGAGAACCGGCTAGAAAGCGTGCTAGTCTTTGGGCCCACTTTTTGACGACGAGGAGGATCAAAGCGGGAACGGCGAGAGTCGGATACGCTGGCATTCTCCAGAGTTTGGGTAGATGCTGGCCAAGTTATCGTAAACGTTAAGAACGTAATCTGCCGAACAGATGATTTTCCTTTTCTTTCCTCCGAGCGGGTATAATGATCCCTGGAGGTGATTGCGATGCTGATCTACATCTTGATGGCTGCACTGTCGGCTGAACCTTGCGTTTCAGGACCGCGTGTCGGTCAACGGCCCGGCCCGTATTCCTTCGTAATGAGTACCGGATCGGAACGCGGTAAATCGCAGTGCTACATCTGCGAGACGGCCGACCGGCCGATGGCGGTGGTATTCGCCCGGAGTTTGAGTGAACCGCTGGCAAAGCTGGCAGCCAAACTGGATAAGGCGGTCGCAGACTACAAGAAAAACGAACTACGTTCGTGGCTAACCCTGTTGGCTGAGGATCAAAGCAAGCAGGATGAGGCGATTTTAGGCTGGGTGAAAAAGCACAGGATCAAGGCGATTCCGGTCGGCGTGTTCGAGGACGTGGAAGGACCGCCGAGCTATCGCCTGCACCGCGAAGCCGACGTAACGGTCCTGCTGGCTGTCAAGCAGAAGGTCGTAGTAAACGTCGCCTTTCGGGTTGGAGAACTGACAGACGCGAAAATCGAGGAAATCGTCACCGGATTGTCAAAAATCTTGCCAACAAGCAAATGAAGACCATCTTCTCGGCTCGGAGAAAGAGATTTATCCTCGTTAACTGTAGCAGTAATAGGTAGATATCTGATCACAATATGGGGTGTTTGCGATGTTTAATGCGATATGATAAATTGAGTCGAATTAGAAAAATGAAAAAAATAGATAAAATAAACAGTTGCTACTTGTTTCGGAAATCCTAAATAATCCTCCTGGATAGATCAGTGCGTCGCTGATCTGGTGTCTCGCCCGACGTTCCATTCCTATAGGAGGATGTCTTTTGTTTACAGCACTGGCTCTGACTGCTGTCCTAGCAACGGGAGCGTACCCCGTGACCTACATCCCCTCGGCAACCCCGATCAATGGAATGATCGTCTCTTCCCCGTCAGGGATGATAATCGGGCCAACGATTGTTTATGGCTCGCCTGGTGGCTCCGTGATTCTTTCTTCTCCGGCCTCAGTTCCCGTGTCGCCGCCTTCTCGGTTCTTCTTCCGTTCTGCTCCGTTCTATTTGTCGGGTAGCTCGACGAGCTATCAACCGTCGATTATGGCTCCGTCGTATACTCCCGTACGTAGCGGCTCGACGTGAGCCAACTGTCCATGAGCCGGTCGGCTCATTGAACAGGGCTGGAGACGCTTTGGGTGACTACTAAAGCTCCCGCTCGCCACCGAGACAAGCGTGGTTGGGTCTAGACTACACTCCACCACGCTTTTCTCGGTGGCGACGGCTCCATCGCCTCAGCGTGACGTGATCCGCAACAACACCTTTCCACCGCGAGCCGGTTTCTCGGCTTCTCGTGCTGCCTGGGCAATCTGGTCCAGTTCATAAACGGTTCCGACCTCGGTGTCGATTACCCCATCCCTCATTAGCGATTCGATACGCTTGAACAACGACAGCATCGCCAATGGGCTTTGAGTTCGCACCCATTCTGATAACCAGAACCCCTCGATCTTCTTGCCACCGACCATCAGCACACGCGGGTCGAACCGGATCGGTTCGTTCGACAAGGTCCCGTACAACAGCAATCTCCCGCCGCGACCCAAACACGCCACTGCTTGCGATCCCATCTCTCCGCCAACGCAGTCGATGGCGTACGTCACGCCTCCCCGGCTTCCGGTCAAATTCCGCACTCGCGTGGGAATGTCGTCTTCGCCGAGCACAAGCACCTCGTCCGCTCCCAGACGTTTTAACTCTTCCACCTGTGCTCGACGGCGTACCAGATTAATCGTGCGGAACCCCTCGCGCACACCTAACCGGATCACCATCCGCCCCAACGCGCTGCCCGCTGCCGTTTGTAAGAGCCACTGACCGCGCGGCACCTTGAACACATAGCGCGTCATCACAATGGCACTGGCCGGGTTGACGAAAAAGGTCGCGCCCTGTTGATCGCTCAGATGCGCGGGCAACGGCACGACCTGTCGCGACGGCACGACCACTTGTTCGGCCCAGTTTCCACCGATGCCGTTAAGCACAGCAACCCGCTTGCCCCGCAACCTCCGCACCCAAGCTAGGACGCCACGGGCTTCTTCGACAATCCCTACGCCCTCGTAACCGGGCGTAAACGGTAGATCGGGCCGTCGTCCGTAGATACCGCGGACGGTCATTAGGTCAGAGGGGTTGATGGGGCTTAGTAGCATCCGCACACGAACCATGCCCGCACCGCACAACGGCTCTGGTCTTTGGGCGACGGTTACAACGTCGGCCGGTTCTCCGAAGCGTTCGACGACGACGGCACGCATAATACCCTATCCTCTTTCCCGTGGTCGACGGAAGCTTAATCCGGGCGTTTGGTTGTCATGGCCGTCGCAGGTGCTGACGGCTCTTGATACCTTATCCGCCAGCGAGACGATTCGCCACCAAGACGATGGTTCGGCCTAGGTATAAATCCTTGTGACGAGCCAGCACACTAACCGGGCGACGCTGTTCCAGTTGAGGTAACTGCGATTCGGGCAGGAATGCAAAGGCGGGGTTCCCCTGATCCAGATGATGCACCAGCGACTCGACCGAGTTCAATCGCACCACTTCACGTCGGCAATAGAATACGAGACTCGGTTGAAAATAATCCCAGGTGGCAATCCGCGCATCCTGGCGGGCTAATTCCGCAGGTAACGCCCCGGCCAAAGGTCGTGGAGCTTTGGCTTCGTCAACCACTGGCGCGACAAACGCCCCAGCCAGCATCAGAAATATCGCCCCAGCTAGCGTGATCGCCGTCATCGCTCCATCACGCCGTCCGCGATCCAGACACCATGCTGCCGCCCCTGCGCCGGCGACGAGAACCAATCCAAGGCCCGCCCAGAGATGAACACCGGGAATCGTCCGCGCCCGCAACGCCGTCAACGGAATCAATCCGCCGAGAACCAACAGACCGACCGAGACGACGAATCCCACCAACGCCAACCCCACGAGACCAACACGCTCCAGCCAGGCTGGAACCAGACTTTCGCCCGCGATCCAGCGTTCCAGATAACGGCCCGTGAGCAATGCGAGCGCTGGATAAGCCGGTAGAACATAATTAGGTAATTTCGTGCGGGCCAGACTGAAAAAGACGAGATAGAGCAACGCCCAGATGACCAGGAACATCACAGCCGGTTCGCGTCGTTCGCTCCAGGCCCGGTAACAGACCGGACCCAGAAAAATGGACCAGGGTATCAGAGCCGGAACCAAGACCAGTAGGTAATAGAAGATCGGCCCCGAGTGGTTCTCCATGACGCGAGTTGCACGGCCGAGATTGTGAACATTCCAGAATTCGCGAATCCAGACGCCGCGCGTCTCGGCGGCGACCCAACCATACCAGGGGGCGGCGACCAGAACGCACGCCAGTATTAAACCTAACACGCGAAGGTTCAACAGTCGCTTCCATTCCCCTTGAGAAACCAGAAAGAGGAAGGCGATCGCTGCCGGCAGGACAAATCCGACCGGTCCCTTAGCCAGAACACCCAAACCGGCACACATTCCGACGCCTACCAACCAGCCGCGCCCTCGACTGGCGTAGTCGTTCCAGAAAAGAGTCAAGGTCAACGTAGTACAAGCAAGTAATAAGGCGTCGGGATTGGCAAACCGCGCTGCGCCGGCTACTCCCGGCGACGTGGCCAGGACCAATGCCGCCAATAACCCGCATAACGGCCCGAACATTTGCCGACCAAGCGCATAGACGGTCAGCAACACAACCAGCACCGAGAATGCCGAAGGTAACCGCGCCGCCCACTCGTTGAGTCCAATGACTGAGGCGGCAGCAATTTGCAACCAGTACAATAATGCAGGCTTATCGGTTCGCAGAGAGTAATTAAACGTGGGCACGACCCAGTTGTCGGCTTCGATCATTTCGCGGACGCACTCAAAGTTATTGCCTTCGTCGATGTCCCACAGGCTCGGCACACCGAGACTAGGCAGACACACCAACGCCCAGATGATAACGATGGCCGCGATGTGCCCAGTCAGGCGATCGAACCGACGGAACATAAAAACACCCTCCACATCGGCGACACTATACCCCTGAAGCGGTTCTCAAGGCGAGGTCACTTCCGCTGCCGACACAGTTGCCCCACTGCATTTTTACCACTCCTCTAAAATCGGGTCGGCGAAGTCGTGCCATGAGTGGACTTAGTGTCGCACTTACCATGACCAGCCTGGCCGGCGTCGGGTTTGCCCCTTGATTTGATCACCTAGCCAAGTTGGCAAATTTCTTTTTTTATGCCTGTATATATTTTGCAATTTGGCGGAGCTTACCGATTGCGCCTGCGCGGCTGCTTGGGAACGATCCATTCCACCACCGCCCCCAAAGACAGCCCCAATGTCGCGCCCAGGATAGCACAGCCAAGATTGATCCAGCGAAGTAATGCCATCAACCCATACCGCGCCTCGCTTGCGGGGATGTGGCTGGTCAGCCACAGGCCCAAGGCAGACCCCAGCAGCAGGCCCACGCACCCGCTCACCCGCATGATCCACGATAACTCACGCCAAAGGTCTGCCAACAGGTTCCACACACTCCCTGGATCACGTCGCGGCATCGTCCTTCACCCTGCCTCTCGTCCATCTCCCAATGGAAGATCACCCCTGACCATTTTGGCTTTCGCGCCCTATCTTATTATTTTGGGCAAGCGGCCCAGCCGGCATCCATCCAGGAAGGGGCCGACATGACGCACGAGGAAGTCTTTCTTCAGGACATACTAAATACACAAGACGACGACACCCCTCGTCGAATCTTCGCCGATTGGCTCATGGATCGCGGATCGGCCCTCGATGCCGCTCGTGGCGAGTTTATTCACATTCAATGCGATCTCGCCCGGTTCGGCCCTGATACCCCGCGTCCTCGACATCTCGTTCTTCGTGAACGCGAACTGCTCGCCGCTCATGGCCGTGAATGGGGCAGCGCTTTGCTGCGACTGGGTTGCCGTTGCTGGGAATATCGCCGCGGTTTCCTCAGCGGAATCGGGTTGACGGCGTCCACTCTGATAAGCCATGCCTCGACTCTATATCGTCTGGCTCCGACCCTACGCGAAATAAAACTGTACGAGGCATCCGGACTACTCAGTGAGATTGCGGCCTGTCCATTTCTCACGAATATTCACATTCTCGACCTAGAAAACAATGACCTGAGCGACTTAGACCTTGTTGCTTTGGCTGGACCGAACCGATTGACCGAACTGCGTTCTTTAATGCTGTGGTCCAATCGCATTAGTGATTCGGGGCTACGAATCTTTGTTGCGAAACCACCCCCGCAGTTGGACACTCTCGATCTGTCTTCCAATGTCATCGGTGATGTCGGTGCTGCTGCACTCGCCGATGCTCCAGCCTGCGGGCGATTACGACGGCTAAACCTACGCAGTAACCGCATCGGTAGTGCCGGGGCCTTGTCTTTGGCTCGTTCACCCTACGCTACCACGCTTGCTCATCTTTACCTGACGAATAATCCTCTAGGTTTCGAAGGCTCAGCCGCTCTGCGAATGGCTTTTGGGGATCGGGTGCATCTCGTACACTAAATGTGTAAGAATGTGTACAAATCGAGTCGTTGAACGGCACGCGTGCCACGAGGAGAACACTGCCGATGCGTCAGATCGCCAATCTTCCAACAAAACGTGCGGAACTATTTGCGGACTATCTGCTGACATTGGGCATCGCGACAAAACTCGACCTCGACGAAAGCAGCACGACCATTTGGGTGTGCAACGAAGACCACCTCCCCCGCGCTCGTGAAGAATTGACTGCCTTTGAGCAAAACCCTAACGCAAGCTGTTACAAACAGGCCCATAGTCAAGCCTCTGCTATCCGTCAACGAGAACAAGACGACGAGGACGAGTACCTGGAGCGCAACGAGCAGTTTGGTAACAAGATCAAGAAAATAGGAAAAGTATCGCAGCCTATACTGACAATCATACTCATCGGTGTGTGCTTCCTCCTATACGCCATCAAACGCTCCGACGAAACGGCTAATCCAGTCCTTCGTACATTACTCATCGACTCCGGCGATCGTGTTCAAAACATTGTAGGACAAAAAGATAACATGGAATGGGTTCTGGTGCCTGACCAATTATTCGCCGACGTTCGCGCCGGACAGGTGTGGCGATTGTTCACACCGGCATTGTTGCACTTTGGAATGATTCATTTGATCGTGAACATGATTTCGCTTTTATATTTGGGTATGGCTATCGAAAGCCGTCTCGGGTTGGGATGGTTGCTCGCGTTGGTTGTCGGCCTGGGTGTCTTCTCGCATGTGGCCCAATATCTGCTTGCTGGAGGCTTGGCAACCGTGGACGGCCGAACCATGCTGGTTACCTCCTCCAACTTTGGGGGGATGTCCGGCACGCTATATGGACTATTCGGCTATATCTGGTTTAAGGGAAGATACCACCCTGAGGTCGGGCTAAGACTCTCGCGCAGTGAGGTGAACTGGGGCCTGATATGGTTCATGCTCTGTTGGATTGGAGCCTTGGGGCCGATTGCCAACGTGGCGCATGCGGCGGGATTACTCGCAGGGATACTGCTTGGAGCGATGCCCGTGCCGCGCACGGAGGACTTACCATGAGAGATCCGCTGGAACAATTAGCCCGACACCTCGAAAGTCTTCGAGCCGCCGGTGTTGAACACGTCGCGCCGCGTCAGCCTGCCACGGCACCCATCGCCGTCCAACCGGCTCCGTTTGCATCTCCAGAGAAGCGAGCGGAAGAACAGCCGATACGAGAAGACCGAGCGGTAAAGCGTGCCGCCCCTTTCACCCCGCAACCGAGTCTAAGCACCATCACCCTCACGAACCGCGAACCCATTGTTTCTGCACTCCTAGAAAACGACCGGAAAACTAGCTTGACTCTGTTGGCTCAACGCGTCGCAAATTGCACTCGTTGCCCACAACTGGCCAGCACCCGGTCGCGGACGGTCTTCGGTGTCGGCCCGATCGATGCTGAAGTGTGTTTCGTGGGCGAAGCGCCCGGAGCTGAGGAGGACCGTCTGGGCGAACCGTTCGTCGGTCCAGCGGGCCAACTTCTCGACCGTATTTTGGCAGCGTGTTGGCTTAAACGTGAGGAGGTGTTCATATGCAACATCCTCCGTTGTCGTCCTCCCGCCAATCGCAAACCCGAATCGGACGAGGCTGCTAACTGTAGCGAATATCTCGAACAAACTCTGGAACTCGTCAAACCCCGTTTCCTGGTCGCTCTAGGCGGTAGCGTGACCAAATTCATGCTCGGTAGCGATATCGGCATCACCAAACTACGTGGAAGATGGCTCGAATGGCGTGGTGTTCCCGTGTTATGTACTTTCCATCCTTCGTATTTGTTGCGAGTGCCCGAAGCCAAACGGGACGTGTGGAACGATATGAAATCGCTCTTGAGCCGAATGGGGCGACCGATCCCTGGCGCAGGCTGAACCGTCGCAACCGCCACAGCCTGCACCAGTATCTCAGGTTTGCCGAACTGCCGATCTTGACAAGGACACGCCCAAGCCGCGAAGCTGTTAAGTATGAAGATAGTAGAATTACAAGCATTACACGTTAAAATACCACTGAAAAGGCCGATTCGGCACGCGTCGCATCGGCGTACCGAAACGGACAATGTCGTAGTCCGCTGCGTTCTCGATGACGGGACCGTCGGCTACGGTGAAGGCGTCCCCCGCGATTACGTCACCGGCGAAACGGTTGATTCAGCTTTCGCTCTGTTGGCTGGGGCTAATCTGAAATCGCGACTCGAACCGTCCCCCGACCCTGTCACAGCTGCTAACTCCATCGAGCGTTTAACGCTATCCGCTAACGATGAACGCGGCATTGCTGGGAACGCGGCTCAATGTGCCGTTGAGTTAGCCTTTCTTGATGCTTGTGGCCGACTCGGCGGTTGGCCATTATCCCGATTGACAGAGTTGTTGGCCCCAGAATGTCATCGGCGGAGCGTGCGTGTCCGTTATTCGGGCGTGATCACCTCCGCCAAAGGTTGGAAATTACGACTAGCAGCGTTGGTACAAGGACTATACGGTTTCGCACAGCTCAAAATAAAAGTCGGAATCGTTGGGCAAGACGATGTCAAACGACTGCGACTCGTGCGCGGCTGGGTCGGACAACGCATCGACTTGCGTATCGACGCCAACGAAGCCTGGAAGCCGAGCGAGGCGGCAACACGGATTCGTCAACTGGAGCCGTTCGGCATCACCTGTGTCGAGCAACCGTTGGCCCACGAAGACGCCAGTGCGTTGGCGGAGTTACGCAAGCAAGTCTCTACGCCCATCATGCTCGACGAGTCCTTGTGTGGTCCAACCGATGCCGAGCGAGCGATTCGCGATAAACTTTGTGATGTGTTTAATTTTTCATTTGACCGAACGTTTTTTGCTATGTTAAATCAACGTCCGTGTATGTTTACAAATCCAGTCTTCAGGAAGCAGACAGAAA
>RGDT01000167.1 GCA_009918525.1 Planctomycetia bacterium | reverse complement strand
AGTGCATTTTCCACCGTGTAAGCGGTTGTACTTTTTCCAGAACCGCTCAACCCGGTGAACCACAATGTAGCTCCTTTCTGGCCATATAGCGCCTGTCTGGTCTCTCGGCTAACGTGGCCTTCGTGCCAAGTTATGTTCGTGGCTCGTAAATCAGTCATAACGAATTCTCAGACGCAGAAATAACTTACGTTAGGGAATTCGGTGTCATTCGCCAAGAAAGCAATGGCATGCCTTTACCGTGTGTGCTGATTCTACGACCTATAAGAAAAATTATTTTACGATTCGGCTGCAAGGTAGAAAAATGCGTTCTATAGTTCATTCATCAGTAACGAGAATCAGCCAGGGTGAGTTCCCATGACGGGTCGCATATTCCTGGGACGATACATAACAATCCGGTTGCTCGGTAAAGGCGGGATGGGGCTAGTTTATCTCGCTCATCAAACCGATCTCGGTCGGGATGTAGTCGTCAAAGTGATGCACGATGAGATCGCTCAAGAGCCTAAATTTCGCGAGCGATTTGAACGCGAGATGCTTTTGACGGCTCGCTTTCAGCATCCGTACGCCATCACCGTTTTTGACGCCTCGCTTGTTGACCCAAACGGTCCGTGTATTGTTATGGAGTATATCAAAGGGGTCACACTCGATTCACTAATTGGTAACAATCATCGTCTCGATCCTGTTCGCGTTGGGCGTTTGCTGGACATGATTTGCGAGGTTCTCTACTCGGCTCATGAAAAAGGAATTGTTCACCGCGATCTGAAGCCGGCAAATTTAATGATCGTTGATCCGGGGACGCCATACGAATTAGTCAAAGTCATGGATTTCGGGTTGGCGAAACCACTCACCCCGGAGCCTAACGCCATACTTAGCCAAACAGAATTCGTCGTCGGTACCCCGGGGTACATGTCACCCGAGCAAGCTCGTGGCGAAGAAGTTGACCATCGTGGCGATCTTTATTCCGTTGGTGTAATTCTCTTTGAAATGCTCACAGGTCAACTACCGTTTTCCGGTGGCAACACGATGGATTTGTTGCTGGCTCATGCCACTCAAGATCCACCGGTGTTTGGCCAAGTCTCCTGAACATCGACCGAGTGACGCTCGTGAGCTGGCCCGCCGTTACCGTGAAGCCTTGGCCTGTGTTCAGTTAGATCAAAAACAATCAAAGTCGTCGAATGGGTCGTGGTACCCCTCACCGAAGCCTGTCGTCCGACAAACGCCGACAACGCGACCGGTGACTGGCGATGCAGGAGGGAGCATTCCGATCCCACCTGTGGTTTCGGTTCTGAACGAGCCGTTGGCTTCGCCGTTGTCCACTGTCGGCACGAACGAGTCGGTAGTGATCAAGACTCATACGCCTTTACCTATCCCGGAACCGCACGCACTCACCCGAACTATCGAAGCCTGGATGCCGGAAAATATTGCAACATTTAAAATGCGGGGTTTCATCCAGGACAAAGGCGGTGAATTGATCGAAAGCGTTTCGGGTCGGCTGACTGTCCGCTTCAGTGGTAATAATTGCGTATACCAACCCCCTCCGGTCGGTTGGGGTGGATTCCTATGGTACAGCCGCCCCTCTCTTCTGATGGAATTGCGGTTAATGCGGACCGATGTGGGCGGTGAAAACGTATTAAAGGTCACAATTGTCTTTCGCTCGTCTTCCGGTGTGGATTTGAACATCGATCCGATATGGCGTGATCTTTGCAGTCAAATATTCATCGATCTGCGCGGCTATCTCATGGGAAAGAACGCCACTTGATTTCAGGTGTGTCGCTGGATCCAAGCACGCGATTTAGGCCCGGCCCGAGCCACGATGAGCAAAAGAGTGAAATATGGGGACTAGCCCTCTTTTGTGCTCATCGCGGCTTCAATCGATCCGATAACCGAGGTCAGCAGTACAACCGCGACCATCAACTCAGGTTGTTGCCGGTTCAACTACCGACTCAGGTAGTTGTTTAACAAACCACGAACGCAGCCATGCTGGATCGGTGAATGACAAGGCTATCAACCCCATCAACACGCTGAAGGAATGCAGCCCCATTGTAATCGAGATGCCGGTGTGCAGTGCAAGTGCACACAAAACGCAAAACCATCGCCACGAGCGATACCAGACCAGGAAAGGGAACCCCAGCTCTAGGAAAAGTGTAAACAGTGTTCCTCCTGTGTGAAACAATTCCCAGCCCCAACGGTTCTCGGCGAGAAGGCGCAACATCGCTGTGTAACCCGGAAAACGCTCTGGCGTGAATTCATAATTCGCCAACGTCTGCCAAATGGCCGTCCCATTCCACCAAGATGGTCCTTGAAGTTTACTCGTTCCCGCAGCGAAGTAGATGAGCGCAAAGTGAACCTGCAAGAGTCGCAAGGCAACTCCAGCCATCTCGCTGGGTTCGGGGCGATCCAGGATGGGTAAACCTGCTATTTTTCTTTGTCGATTGGTCCACAAACGATCAAAAGACAACGAATCTCCGCTAGGGCCGATCATCAGATAAAGCAGCAGCAGAGCCATCATCGTATCCATCCCGAATAGGGCCGATGACACACGATGGATGTAAGCCAAGGCGACAATCCATGCCAATACGCTTGTCACTCGCGTCCACACTCCGGCAGTAAACAACACAACGATGATCAGACTCAGGACGTGCGTCGTCCACAGGCCCGGCGACGTCTTTAGATGGAAGTAAGGCGAAAACTGCAACTGCCCCATGCTGTAGGCGTAACCTGGCCATATGTTCCAACGTCGGCTGTAGTCATCCACGCCCGGTCCTTGATTCAGTTCGGGTTGATAGACGATTCCCGGCCGGTCATCCGGTCCTGTCGGTTCCCATGTGGGTAAAGGTGGTATATAGGGCGTCTGCTCGCGAAGGATTCGAGCCGTCTCTTGATCGATCCAAGCATCCGGTCCATACATGGTCGGCAGCATACGTCCCGTAGCAAGTATCACCCATAATAAAACCAATCCGGTACCAATTCGCAGGACACCAAGCATTAGCGGGTCGGCGGGCGAAAACCAGAATTGTGCCCAGCCGTCACGAACCGCGTGGGCACGGTCGAGGAGGTCGGACCAGAGCGTAAATAGAAAGGATGTCATGGAATGGTCCCCTCGTCGAGGTCACCTGCATGGATGCGGACGAAATTGCGAACCGGTCCCTCCTCCCAGAGCATCGACGGCTGCGGAGGTAGTACGGCGTTTGCACGTAATTGAGCCAGATCTTTCTCGCGGATCATCGGTATACGCCAATACAGAAACGGATCTTGAATAATTTCCGGTGGGGTACCGGTTTTATTATTGTTATTGTTGCTGGGTTTTAGCACGATTCGGAAGCAATCTTCTTTTAGCGTTCCTGATTCATCAAAATCGCCCATGTAGTATGGTGCATAGAGGGTCCTGTCTAGTGGTTCCCGACCGGCCTGAAAATGCTCTACGGCCGGGTTGAAATATTCCACACTGTACAATTTAATGCCCGTCACGGCTACCGTTGCTCCGGTCGGGTGGGGTGTGTGACGAGCCAAGAATCGTGCATAACTTGACATGAGTAAACGGCACGTAGGGTTAGGCTCGCGATACTGAGTCGGTACCGGAAAATACGGATCGACCGGAATACCTCGTTTCTCCGCAGCCTTCATACGTGCATCAATCAATTGATCAGCTCGATCCGGTGGAAGAGGGTTCCCTTGGGTAATCACCGTCGCCAAGGCTCCCATCCTACGTCGTTCCAGATGGTTGTTCATCTGGGGATGGTCCGGAATCCGTCCCCAGTGCTTTGCCCCGTCCGCCCATTGCACCCTATACCATAACAGCGCACAGGGGCCAGGTTCCGGCGCGTAAAAGTGATAGCCGTTATTCAGATTGATGCCGATGAGGTACGAGTGGACCCAACGAACGTAAGTTTGCACCGACAAGAAGGGGGGAGGGGCTGCCGGTGGTGGAACCACAGTGATGGCACACAGGATCGCTGCGAAGTGAAACGCGATCAACAGACTGGCCAACAATTTGCGCCAGCCGTTAGGCACTGCAGCGATGATACCTGCGAGAACCGCCATTCCAGCGATTAGGCGATACAACAATCCCATCGAATCCCATGACTGCGGTACTCCCATCGATCCGATAAACGCTGCAATTGCACCCAGTACCCACAACCCACCGGCTGCTAGTCGCGATTCGGGCTCATCTCCCAACCGCGGCAAAAGCACTGCCAGCGCCGCCCCGACCGCGATGAGAGCCAGCGAGATGACCAAGGTACGTTCACCAGCCCAGGCGTCTGGTATCGCTAGATTACAAACGGCCGCGATTCCGATAACGCCCAGACCACCGAGTAATACCGGCACGGGCTGAAACACCGGATCGCCAAACCCCGATGGGGGCGCGGATTCGCTCGCCATTTCTCCTCCCTTCCTTGACCATTCCAAAACCAAGTATAAACAGGTAGTTGCGGCAAGACAAACAAGATAGCTTAATTGTATGGTTTGTATCTGCCGAAGTCAGTCGGCTGGTACGTCACAACTGTGAAAATTTAGCTAGCGAAACAACCGTAGTCGCGGATGGCAGAGGCACACCACCGCACGCTAGATTGCTCCATCAGGTCAACAGGCCGACATCAGCTTAAGCAAATACGATTCCAAAAATCGTCTGCGATAAAAAGATTCACAGCCAGCGCATCAACCGAAAGAATCCCAGAGCCCCCAGGCCGGAAAGGAGCATCATCGCCAACGCAGTCGCGAATCCCGATTGCGATTGCTTGAAGTCGGGCCAGATGTTGTTCTCAAAATTCATCCCATAAATGCCCGCGATCAGCGACATCGGTAAAATAGTGACGCTAATCATCGTCAGAACTTTCATGATGCTGTTGAGTTTGTTCGCCTGCGAAGCCAACAGCGTCTGCATCAAGTCGCTAACCATCTCCCGCGATGCCTCAATCAGTTCCGTGAACCGCAACAGGTGGTCATACACATTTCGATAATAAACTTTCTCTCGCTCGTCGATCATGGTGAACTCGCCTCGATGCAGGCGAGCCAATAATTCGCGTTCGGCGATCATCGTCTTGCGTAGTCCTATAACCGTTCGTTTTAGACCTAACAAACGCACAAGAAGAGGGCCGTTTGCCCCCGCGAAAACCTCGGTTTCCAGATCGTCTAAGGTGAATTCGATGCGGTCCAACACGGGTATGTAATCGTCCACCATCTCATCGAGAATCAGATGGAATATGAAGTCCGGTCCACGGTCGGCGTGGTCATTGTGCCTTTGCATATAATCTCGGAGTTTTGTGATAGTCTGGAGCGGTTCATAATGGTGGGTAATCAAAAGAGTATGTGTCAACACCGCGCTTAGCTGAGTGTTGGGTTTGTGGTCAACATAGTTGATTATTTGCGTTGCGTTATCGGGAAGCAGAGGATTCACAATGACAAATAAATAATCAGGAAACTCTTCTACCTTTGGTAGATGGGGCGAATGGTCTGGCCGAAGTCGGGGCCGTCGGATGTCTTCCAGGGAGAGCGAATGAACGGAAAAATACCGATCGAAGATCTGGGCTTCCTCGTCTTCGCTGGGGTTCTCCAGATCAATCCACATCACCCCCGAATGACCACGATCCGGCAATAATTCCGACCCACCCCAGAGCCATTTTCGGCCATCACAGCGAAAGACGCGGATCATGAAACGACCTGAGAAAGAGCGTCGAGCAGCGCGTCAATGTCGGCCTCGGTGTTAAACGGACCTGGACTGACACGGACAGCACCTTCTGACGTGACGCGAGTACCTTGGGCGACATGGATGTATGGCGCACAGTGGAAGCCGGGACGAATGGCAATTTCAAAGGACGTGTCCAAAATCATCCCGAGGTTGGGGGCCGTTTCACGGTCGGAGGTGAAACTTACAGTAGCGACACGCCGTGTCGTGTCGCGATGGCCTAACACAGTACAATCCAGTTTATCTAAACCTTCCCATAGTCGTCGGGCCAACCCCAGTTCATGGTGGTGTATGCGTTCAAGCCCTTGTTCCTGCACCCAGGCGATGCCGGCTGCCAGGCCGACCAAACCGATGACGTTTGGCGTCCCACCTTCCAGGAAAAACGGATACTTCGTAGGCTGAGTTTCGCTGAAGGAGTCGCCACCCGTGCCTCCCTCACGCCACGGCCTTAACACGGCTCGCGATCCCACATACAACGCGCCGGTTCCGGTTGGTCCCATGAGCGACTTATGGCCTGGTACGGCAAGAAGATCAATCATCATTTGCTCGGCATGAATGGGCAACACTCCGGCTGTCTGGGCAGCATCTAGCAAGAAGATTGCATCGCGTTCGCGAGTCATGCGTGCGAGGATCTCGATCGGTTGTACGGTTCCCAAAACGTTGCTGGCGTGTGTCATCGTGACTAAACGTGTTCGCGGCGTAAAAGCTGCTCGTACGTCGTCCGGGTCTACGGAACCATCCCGTGAGGCTCTCACGCGGGAAAGGGTAATTACCCCAGCCAGTTCCATCGCCCGCAAAGGTCGGCTAACGCTGTTGTGTTCTAGGTCGGTGGTTATTACATGATCACCGTCACGTAATGTACCTTTGATAGCCATATTGAGGGCGTCGGTGCAGTTTAGAGTGAACGCCCAACGATCTACTTCCAAGCCACCGAGCAGGATGTTGAGCCGATGACGACAATCGTTGAGGGCCGCCTCGGATGCCTGGGCCATTTGGTGTCCGGAGCGTCCGGGATTACCCAGCGAACTTCGGGCGAAGGCGTCCATCGCCCGATAAACGCTTTCAGGTTTGGGGAAGCTGGTCGCAGCGTTGTCGAGGTAGATTGTCATGGATGCTTCTTCAATGTCCCACGTATTTGGCGTAGAGGGTCCGTGCCTTGTCTTCGTCGTCTGTGCCTTTAATGATAGCGCGTCCGTCGGGGAAAACGGTGAATTCGTAGTCGTCTACGTTGAACTTGAGCAGGAATTTGTTGAACGTCACCTTGCCCATCATCGACAGATGCCTTGCCATTTCCTCGAAATTCAATTTGCCCGGTACACGATGCGATACTTGCACTGCGTTGCGTCCGCACAGGCTAGTCGTTTGTGAACCGTGCTCGCCGTCGAGCCACTCGAACCGCCGCCGCTGACAACACGGACAATCAACCTTGCCCAACAGTGGGGCGACCTTGATCCGCTTGTGGACGTTCTCCCAAATATCGAGATAGGTTAATTCCGGATTCATCTGCTCCAGATTTCCGGTTAGGATCTTCATCGCTTCGGTCGCTTGAAGACTGGCGACGATGTTCACAATCGGACCAAGCACGCCGGCCGTCTCGCACGTCCCCGTTTCTCCCGGTGCCGGAGCCGCCTCGAACACACACCGCAGACAAGGGGTTTTCCCTGGTATGATCGGCAAAACCTGGCCATGACTGCCTATACATCCTCCATACACCCAAGGCTTGCCTAATTTGACGGACACATCGTTGATCAGATAGCGCACCTCAAAATTATCGGTGCCATCCAATATCAGATCGACATCACGGCACAGGTTTTCGATATTCGTGCGGTCGATGTCGGTGACGACCGGTTCTATCGTTACTGCTGAGTTGATCGCACGCAGTTTTTTGGTTGCTGCTTCGGACTTGGGAAGGCTTTCGATAACGTCATTTTCGTCGAAAAGCACTTGACGTTGCAAGTTACTGGTTTCGACAAAATCGCGGTCGATGACACGCACGAACCCCACGCCGGCCCGAACTAATACGTTCGCCAACACCGTGCCCAATGCACCGCAACCACACAACGCAACTCGAGAGGCCAGTAGTTTTTTCTGCCCTGTCTCACCGATGCCATAAAAACGCATCTGCCGACTATATCGTTCCAAGGGGTTCATTCATCGCCTTCCTTCGCGGCCTCGATACCGATGTCTTTCAGGAACGTCTTGAGGAAAAGAATGTGGGCTTTTTCCCACTTCTCATCTTTGGCCAGTCGCAAAAGACAGTCCATATCTTCTTTCACCCGTCGCAGATCGGCTCCCTTCAGCCGTAGTAGTTGATCGACGATACGTTGAATCATCGCGTCGGCCGCGCTTGGATTAACGGAATCCTCGGTGCTGGCGGCAAAAAAGACGAGCGCGTTCAGAACGCCCAATAACAGAGGGTGAACACCGAGTTCCGGGGGAATATCCGCGAAAAATTCGGTACCTTCTGGGATTTCATAGTCAGCATCGTCCTCGAAATCGTCCAGTGAATCGCTCATTGCGAACCTCCCGCGACAGCGGGAATGATCGCCAGTTCATCGCCGTCCTTTGTTGGTGTAGCCAGGTTTTGGAGATAGCGAATATCTTCGTTATTCAAATAAACGTTGATAAATCGTCGCACGTTCTTCCCATCAAACAGTCGGCCGGTGATGGCGGCATGCTTAGAGCTTAAATCGACGAGCACTTCTTGTACTGTCGCCCCCTGTGCTTCCACGACTGCCAACCCCCCCGTGTGCTGCCGCATCGGGCCGGGGATCAAGATTTTCACTGCCATGAAACGCACTCTCTCCAAGACGCAGTTCAGATTCGTTCGTTCCGCGCAATCGCGACGGTCCGGATCAACCACACAATGAGTATCATATCAACAAAAGCCAGTGGCCAACTCAAAGGGTAGGCCGCTAGCAACGCTAACCAGGCGACCACCAGCATGGTCAAGGCTATAACCGCTGCGGGGAAAGGACGACGATAAGACATCAACCCCATCAACCCGAAAAAGGCGGTTCCGAGCGTGGTGACAAGCAATACGGCTGGGACAAAAAAACGCGGTACATCAGGCAGAAAAACCGGTCCCACCACCAGAAAACCACCACCTAGGACCAGCCGCAGGATGGATGCCGTGAACAATGCATCGGGAGTAAGAATACGAGAGCGTT
>RGDT01000166.1 GCA_009918525.1 Planctomycetia bacterium | reverse complement strand
TCAACGGGGCATTGGCCGGCAACACCCCGATCCTTAACGCTAGCGTCATCAGCAGCACGCCGATCGTCCGTGGTACACCGACTGTCCCTGCCACGGGAACACCGGTGGTCTCGAACAACAAGTAATCAAGAGCGTACGAGCTGCAGAAGCTCGTACGTTTGGGCGAGGGCGGGAAGTTACTTCCCCGCCCTTCGTTCATTCAACATGATGATTAGTGCCGTGTTTCATCCAGAAATGCACGGATCGCGTTCCAAAACTCTTCCGAATCGGGATGAACGTGTCCCATTTCCTTTAGCGGCTGAAAGCGTTTCGGCTCTCGGGCCGCCGCCGCTAAACTTTCGCCGTGAACCAGCGGTGTCACTGCGTCGGCGGTGCCGTGCGAGATAAAGACAGGTCCTCGAACCCGCGATATTTTGGCGATGTTATTAAACTGATTGCGAACGATGCTTCGCACGGGAAGCCACGGCACCTTAAATTGGGCTATGTCGGGAAACGATGTGAAGGTCGCCAGCGTGATCAGTAGCCGATGATCGCGGCGTACCGCTTGGTCGATGGCGACCGCTCCGCCGAGTGACTCGCCCAACAGCACAATCTCATGAGCCGGAATTTTCATCTCCTGGACCAGCCAATCATAGGCTCCATCCCCCGCCGCGTAACAACCGGCTTCGCTCACCGGTCCTGGACTTTTGCCGTAGCCGGGGTAGTCGTAGGCGAGGACCGCGCGGTTGAGTTGCTTGCGCCAAAGGGAGATGATCCGCGCACGGAAGCTGAGATTGCCTCCGTTACCGTGAGCATAGAGGACGGCTCCCTGATGAGGCTGCCAGTCGGACGGAGCGGTGAACCAGCCGACGACGGTGCTTCCGCCCGCTATGGGGATTTCGACCTCGCGAACATTGAGTTCCGGCGGCGGCTCCCGCCACTCGGGGGTGAACGTCGCGCCGGCGAATAGCAAGCGATTCTCCAGAAAAAGCAGCACCAGCAACACCCCAACATATAGATACAATCCGGCAACGCACCACCGCAACCGACGACGCCAAAGATTTTGAGTCCAGAACGGTACATTACGCAATAACAGGATGCGCAAAATCGCGATCATCGTTCGGCCCTCGTCGTACGGTGACCATGACCACCACGAACGTCAACCCGCACAGCAAAACCAGCCAATCGCCCCAGCGGGCATAGACGCTTTGGCGGTTGTCCAAAAGCACACGACCGACGATTACGCCAGGACGAACGCGAAAGGCGTACCATCCGCTCGACGGTAAGCTCGTCGCGTTGTCGGGAACCGACCATAACGCCAGATTGCCCGCTGCCGTCTCCCGTGGAGTGCGTACCCGTCCATTCGCGTCGATCATCGCTGAAATCCCCATGTTCACCGCCCGTACAAGGGGACGACGACACTCCACCGCACGGAAGCGACACACGGCCAAATGTTGATCGTGACCGAAGGTGCCGTCCCACCACCCATCGTTGCTTATGTTCACAAGGAAATCGACACCGACCGACGGGGGGACCTCAGCCCCGGAAGCCTGGGCAACAGCAACAGCCTTCTCATCGTCTCTTCCGTGCTCGGCTTTAGACCTGCCCCGAAGCAATCCTGGGGAGAGGGGATCAGCACAATAGGCGGCGGCGATGCGAGGTACGCTATCCTCGTAGCAGATCAACACCCCGAAACGTTGGCCAGCCGGAAGCGTGAAACGCGAAAACGAACGTCCCGGTGCGATGCCATACTCGCCGCTGTTGGGACCGACACCGCGAAGAAACCCTAACCAATCGCCGAGCGGCACATATTCACCGAACGGAACACGATGAATCTTATCGTAGCGTGAGACAAGACCTTGGCCGGGCAGGAAATAAAGAGCGGAGTTGTATTCGCGATCGACTCCGTCCGTGGGGCCGTTGCCCACTTCGAGGGTGTTCATGCCGACCAGGTGCGCTGTTGGAATTGCACGGAGTAGACTATCCGCAAGGCGTCGAAAGGGCGGGAACGGATCGCCACCGCGTTCTTGTTGCCACAAACCTGGATAGGAGGTTTCCGGCCAGACGATCAAGTCGGGCTTCTCTCTCCAGGCCAGATCGCACAGACGGCGATAATGTTCGAGTTGGGATTCGCGCAGTTGTTGGCCATGTACACCGGCGTCTGCGTGGGCGCGATCACGGGCCGCTTGTGGAATACTACCTTGCAACAAGGCTACTGTCGGTCCCGGACGCATCGTTTCGCGTCGCGTTTGCCATAGACCATACCCCAGGGTGGCGATCAGCAACGCTAGCACCGCCACCCCCTGAATCAACAGCGTTTGCGGGCGAGCGGGGCGTATCGACGACCCGGAACCGACGAAAGTCCCGGCGTATTTGGCGAGAGTCTCAAATAGGACGCCATTGACCGCCGCCACCACGAAAGAGACGGCATAGGCACCGCCCAAGTCGGCAATCTGAATCACCTCCGGGAAATCGTGTTGCGTGTGCCCCAGCAGATACCATGCAAAGCCGCCCGGTAGGTCGTGTTGATAAGAACCGCTGACGAGCGAAACCATCCCACCGATCAGATTACCACGTACCCACTCCACCAGCACCAGCGTTATGGGTAGGGTCCATGTCAACGGCCAAAGTGTACGACGATCAAGCCAACGCAGCACGGTTAACACGATCGGAATGGTCAACGTGCCGTAGAACGCCATCAAAATCCAGGCAAAGGTCATGAACCAGTTGGCGACGCTGAGCCACCATAGGACAAGCAAGAAATGAGGGACAAACGCAGCCCAGGCGATGCGATAGAGTCCCGGCACGCGCGGCGAGCGTACCAGTAAGCCGAACGGCACCCACGCCACCCAGCCGAGCCACCCCCAATTGAGCGGGAAATAGGCCATGGCCAACAGGGCCGACGAGGCCAACGCAGCCAGAACGAGCGAACGGAACGCAACCGAACGGCGAGTGGGGTGTGTCAACGTCCCGGCATCCCCCAAAGTTATCCCTGGTGTCTGCTTCATCGTCAGTCCAAAAGAAGAGTAGGAACGGTGTCGCCCCGCGTGTAGCGTTGCGACCCCACGGGCAAGACCATCAACGCATTCGCCGCCAACAGACAACTTAGATCCGGTAGCATCCGCTGCCGGGGCCACGCTTACGAACCGTGATTCCGCCGACTCAAGTTGGCGGCTCGCCTGATTTGCTGTCGCTGATGGTTCCTCGACCCGAGCGGGGTGAAACGTCGGACGGTCGGCCTCATGAGTAAAATCAACGCTTAACAACGCATCCCGACACGGCAAGTCCAGGTTTGTGAAGCCCGCTAAGCGACGTAGGGCAGGCCGTAGAAATAACTCGAAACACACGAACGAACTGACGGGATTACCCGGGAGACCGAAAACCAACGTCGTCCCTCGCGTCCCGAACAAGAACGGCTTACCAGGTTTCATGGCTACCTTGTGAAAGTGTGCCGTTACACCCAGCAAGGCGAGAGCTTCGGGAACTAGGTCGCGTTTGCCGGCCGACACGCCGCCTGAGAGGATAACAACTTCCGAACGCAACGCTGTTTCGATTAATGGCAAGAGGCTATCCATCGTGTCGCGAGCGATGCCGAGACTGGTCGCCGTTGCTCCGGCGCGGACCGATTGCGCGACGAGCATCAAAGCGTTACTGTTACGCAACTGGCCCGGTCCCGGCCGTGCCGGTGGTTCGACCAACTCATCGCCTGTGGCGACGACGGCAACGCGCGGTGGCGGAACGGTTTGGACCCTGGTACGTCCGACGCTCGCCAACACGCCGATTTCCTGAGGACGCAACCGCGTTCCCGCGTTCAATACGGTTTTTCCAACGGCGTATTCGCTCGCACGCCTGAGGATATTCAGTTCTGGCTTGGGCACCTGATGGAGCGTCACTTGTAGACCGTGGAGGGTGGTCTTCTCGTGCGGGATGACGGCATCGGCCCCTCTGGGTAACGGAGCACCGGTCATGATTCGCGTTGCCTGTCCTTCAGCTAGCGGTTTCGTCGGTGTCTGTCCCGCGCCGATCTCTTCGATTACTACTCTTTCGCCCCTGTCGTCGGAACGTACGGCGTAGCCGTCCATCAAGGCTTTGTCGAAGGGCGGCATATCCAGATCACTAACGACGGATTCGCTAATCACACGATCGAGTGCGGCCAGAACGGGCATTGCGACGGGCGCTAAGACCGTTGTGAAAGACAAAATCACACGCCTCGCCTCCGTCACATCGAGCATGGTACGATTTCCCCTTAGCGACTTGAGTACACCATACGAATTTGCTGGCGAGCGGGGGGTGTGGACGACCCGATTTGCCGTTGCTCACTATCTGCGATCTTACCCGTTGCTCCGCCCTTGCTAGCCGGTTATCATCATTTTTGCTCACCCCCCAGGAGACCTACCCCCATGTTTCGTCTTGTGCCTCTCGCTGTGCTGGTGTTGACTTTACCTCTGTTTGCCGAGAACTGGCCCGGTTGGCGTGGCCCGCGAGGTGACGGGACCTCGACCGAAAAGGGCATTCCCCTCGACTTCGGCACCGCCAAGAACGTTCGCTGGCGCATCGACCTCCCCGGTTCCGGCTACTCCTCGCCGGCTATTTTCGGTGATCGAATCTTTCTGACCTCCTGCGACGAGAAAACGAATCAACGCATCCTGCTTTGCCTCGACCGCGCCGGCGGCAAGGAACTATGGCGACGTACCGTTCTCACTGCCGATCTGGAGAAAAAGCATGGTCTCAACAGCTTCGCCAGCGGCACCCCGGCGTGCGACGGCGAACGAGTTTATGTTGCTTTCCTGGCCTTCCCGGACATGATTTGCGTTTGCTATGACCTCCAAGGCAAGGAACTATGGCGCAAGTCGCCGGGAAAGCTCCTATCCCGGCATGGATTCTGCACATCCCCCGTCATTCACAACGATCTCGTCATTCTTAACGGCGATCAGGATGCGACCGCCTACGTTGTTGCTCTCGACCGCAAGAGCGGCGAGGAAAAATGGCGAGCGAACCGTCCTAACAAGACGCGGTCTTACTGCACGCCTATTCTCATCGACGATCCCCTTCGCAAGGGCCGCACGCAACTTGTCCTATCGGGTAGCAAGTGCGTGACCGGCTATGACGCCGACACGGGTGAACTGCGGTGGATTCTCGATGGCCCGACGGAACAATATGTCGCGAGCTTGGTCTATCACAAAGGGGTATTGTTCCTGACCACGGGGTTCCCCGAGTATCATCTCATGGGCCTTCGGCCGACCGGTGAGGGTAAAATCAACGGTACCAAGCACATCGCCTGGCACATTCCCCACAAGGAAAACGGCGCACGCGGTGCCAGCTATGTGCCATCGCCGTTGGCCCACGACGGCCACTTCTTCGTCGTGTCCGACCAGGGCTATCTCGGTTGTATCAACGCCGAGACAGGTAAGCGGCTCTGGTTGAATAAACTGGGACGCCGACACAGTTCATCGCCGGTTTTAGTTGACGGCCATCTAATCATTCCTGACGATGATGGTAAGGTTTGGGTGGTGAAGGCGTCATCGACCTTTGAAGTGGTAAGGACCATCGACTTGAAGGAAACCATCTACGCTAGCCCGGCGACGGCGAACGGGGCGATGTATCTCCGCACGATCAAGCAACTCTATTGCATCGCGACTGAGTAATCCCATCCAATGCGGTTTCGAGGGGAAGGATGGACTAGCCTCCCTTTCCCCGACAGGCGGTCGTGCTGTTGTTGCTCGACCGCCCTTATTTTTTCTCTTTGGCTCGACGCAACACTAACAGACTTATCATTTTACTGTCGAAGTCTTTGGGCCTTTCATCTCCGGGCTTGCCGAAAACAATGGTCAGTTCTTCTTTGTCGAATTTGTAAATCCCCTGAACGCTGGGAGCCCCCATCATAGGCATGATGTTAATCTGGGCAGGTTTCTTTGTGACGTCGAGGGTGTAACGTGCCGGATCTTCCAAACCGCGCTCCGAGCGAATAGTGATTGTTTTTTCATCAATAATTAGACGCGAATCGAGCATCTCCTTTGGCGGTGGGACTCCATCCTTGAGCCCCTTCACAATTTGCCATGTGCCCAGAATCCGTTTGGCGTCCGGCGGGGTCGGGTCGGCTTCCTGGGCGAGCAACGGCAGTATCATTCCGAGTACCAGCAGGCATCCCCGCAGTTTCATATTCACTCCAATCACGAGTTAGAAGAGGACCAACGTGCTCTGGGGGAAGGGGGAGTCTACTAGGCTTCCCCCCGGAATCGCTGAAAGAGTATTCTCAGCTATACGAACTTGTTGCGTAAAAAAAACAAACCCTAGCAGACGCGACCCGATCAGGGAGTCTTCACCCGCTCAAGTGTGTAGAGATACTCGCGCGGGTTGGCTGGCTTGAAGTCGTTGGGCCGATCCGTTCTCAGAGCGTAACAAAATTTCATCGTGTCGCCTTGTACTTCCACAATACCGGTCATATAAGGCCCAGCAGCATTGATGCCGTTGATGGCCCCGACTCCGATTGCCATCGGAAAACCGAGGTCAAGGTGGGCGGGTTTTTGGTTTGGATTGATGGTGAGGGAACACTGCATCCCGGTGGTCGTCTTGTCGGCCCGCAGGAATGTCCAGGTGGTTCTGTCGATCTTGACGTATTTTTGGGTGATGGAAATGGCAAAGTTCAGGCCATTGGGTCCGGTGCGAGTTTTCACTTCCCACAGCCCTTGCATCGCATCAGGCAGAGCTGATGCGGGCTTGTTTTTCACCGGTTTGGGGAATGGCAGTGGTGCGGCCAGGACAGACCCGACCAGCAACGCGATCAATGTGAGAAGACGAAGGGTCATAACCAGTTTCTCCGGGGTGATGGCCCCTAATCCGGCGGTAAATTTGATCCTTTTATTCGGTAGTACATCAAAAGTAAGCATTATCAATAATAGCCAAGTTATAGTGTAGGCAGACGAGCTTTTCCAGGCAATACGGGACCCGATGATCGGGAAGGAGCCTCCCTAATGATCCGTCTCGGAGTGATTGATTTCGATACTTCCCACGTTGTTGAGTTTACCCGTCGGCTCAATCGCGTCGGCATTGCTGACGATCAGGGCGTTGACGGTGCTCGTGTGGTTGTCGCCTGCCCAGGCAGCTCCGCTCTCGCACCCGAACGCATTCCCGGCTATAAGGCTGAAATGGTCGCGATGGGCGTCCCCCTCGTCGAACGTCCTGAAGACATGATCGGCCAAATAGACGGCGTGCTGATATGCTCCCTGGAAGGAGCCGCACATCTCCAACGCGCACGGCCCTTTCTGGAAGCGGGCTTGCCCTGCTTCATCGACAAACCGTTCACCTGCAGCGTGGCCGATGCTTGTGAGTTGGTCGCCTTGTCGCAACGCTACTCCGCCCCGATTTTTAGTAGTTCGGCAATGCGTTACGCCCCTGAAGTAGTCGCCTATGTTGCTCAACGCCCCGATGGCGACATTCTCGGCGCGGTCAGCTACGGTCCTGCTCAACTCGCCGTGGCTCACGCCCGCGATGGCGTGCGGGGTGTGTCAACGCCCCGGTGGCGTAATCCTGGTTGGTTCCACTATGGGATTCATCCGGCCGAACTGCTCTACACTCTCATGGGGCCGGGCTGCCGACAACTGACATGCTCTCACGAAATCGGCGCAGATGTCGTCACTGCTCATTGGCACAACGGCCGGGTTGCGACCGTGCGCGGCCTGCGCTCTGGGGACAATCTAAACTACGGGTTCCTGGTCTTTGCGGAACGTGCTACACGACATGTACCAGTTAGCACGGGGTATGCTTATCGTGAATTATTGAAACAAATCGTGACGTTCTTTCAGACGAAAATCGCCCCTGTTCCGCCAAGTGAGACCGTCGAATTGATGGCATTTCTCGAAGCCGCGCTGAGTAGCCAAACCAATGGCGGAACTCCAGCCGTGGTGTGAAGTCGAGGAACAACAACCGATGACGGGCATCGCGGTCTGAACGTCTTAGGCTTCGTCCTTGGCTTTTTCGCCCAGAAAGGTCCGCATTCCTAGTTCCGCCCCAGATACATACGCTGCCTCGATCGCGTCGAGCAAAGTCCGCTCGCCGCGCCAGAAGGGGAACTTTCCGAGTCGCCGGACGAGGGCGGCGGTCACCGGTGGGCTGGCCACCTCGCCGCAAAAGTCGTCCGGCAGCGAGCCTAGGGTCCAAAAACTTTTGGCATCGGTGGGCAAAGGTTCGCGGAGCGTTTCTTTCGGCGCGTCGGCTTCGGGTGCTACTTTGTTGAGCAGGCCCAATAATCGCTCGCGTTCCATGCCGCGTAATCGAAACAACAGAAACGGGTCGCGGTCGAATTCTTCGCCTAGTAGATAATACACGGCCGCAATATGTTTGCAGGGGTTGGCCTCGTCGGGACAGCTACAAGTGGTGCGCAGGTCGGTGTATTTGACGGGAAAGAGCGAAAGCTCGGCCTGCTCGAAAACTTTTTCGATATCCAAAGGCATTTGACCGGCGAGTAGTTTGGCGACGAAGAGAGCAGAACGCGAGAGATGTTCGACAACCGTCGCCCATTGTTCGGGGGTTAACTCTTTGACGGCGATCGTTACGTCATACGGCTGCGGTCGGGAGCCTTGGACTCTGGATTTCACATGCCCTTCGGCAATGTCGATCGACAAGACCTGCCCCTGACGAGCATAAGTCCGTCCGCGTGCCAGACGTCCGCCCACGCGAAAACTTTCGAGAACCGCCTGCCAACGGTTAGCCCACCATGATTCACCGAACCCGCCCTGCCGCGATTGGGCCTTGATCCCTCCTTGTGCTGCCAACGGCACCGATGGCGGGGGGAAATGTTCCTCGAAGTGGGAATTGGATCGTCTTCTGGACATAAAAAGTACCTTTTTTTGCTTGGCCCCGATGGCGAGCGGGGTGTGTGAACGCCCCG
>RGDT01000165.1 GCA_009918525.1 Planctomycetia bacterium | reverse complement strand
CCCTCTTGTTCGCCCTATTATGTCCACTATGCGCGTATTAGTCTACGAACATCTGTCCGCCGGCGGACTACCCGACGAGCTATCCCTCTTACGCGAGGGAGCGGCGATGCTCGCGGCAGTGCTAGATGACTTGTCCGCATTGCCGGGCATCGTACCGTTGACGGTGCAGACACGTTCGGGATTGCTAGCCGCTGCCGCGACGTGTGATGCGGCCTTGGTTATTGCCCCGGAATTTGACGATATTTTAGCGTCGATTGCCTACTTATTTGAAACATTACCCTGCCGCTTGCTCGGCCCCGACGGGGACGCCGTGCGTCTGACGGCCGACAAGTTGGCATTAGCCGATCACCTGCGGCGCGCCGGGGTGCCGACGCCGCCCGTGACGCGGTTAAGCGATTTCGTCGTCAAACCACGTTACGGGGCCGGCTGCCAAACGACGTACGTTCTGCATGGTGAATTTGTCGCTCAACCCTATGTGTGCGGCACGGCGGCGAGCGTGGCGTTTGTTGATGGCGTACCGTTGCGGGCCTGCTGGCAAAACATGGTCGAAGCTGCCGGCAAGCTGACATATACGGGCGGATCGGTACCCATCCCGCCCCATCTCGAAGCGCGGGCCATCGCACTAGCTAGCCGGGCTGTCGCCAGCGTGCCGGGATTGAGCGGGTATTATGGCGTCGATTTGATCCTGGGCCAAACCGAAGCCGACGATACCGTCATGGAGATCAACCCGCGACTGACCACATCCTACCTCGGTTTGCGGGCATTATGCCTTAATAATTTGATGGCTGTGTTAATTGGCCGCGACTCATCGCCGCTGCGTTGGCGAGAGGGAACGATCGCGTTCGACCCGGATGGAACCCTGATCTCACGAGTGTAAACATGAGTTCGCTACTGGTATTATCGCTTGTGCTTGCTGCCGGTCCTGAAGATGCCAAACTGGAAGCGGCATTTTCGACGTATCTCGCCAAACTATGCGAACAACGACCAGCGACGGCAACTGCCCTGGGCGAACACGCCCACGACCATCGCATAGACGATTTATCAGCCGAAGGACGCAAGACACGCGAAGGACTGACAAGAGAGACACTCAAAGTCTTAAATGGATTGGACGAAGCAAAACTATCACCGGCGAGCAAGGTTGATCTCGATATTTTTCGTATGTCGTTACGTCGCGAATTGTGGGCCTCAGAAAATCTCGATGTTTGGGCGAATGATCCTTTGTTGTTCAACGAGTTTTTGAGCGACTCCGTGTATCAAATTTTTGCCAGCTCAACTCTGCCGCGCGAGCGCAATGTCCGCAACGCTGTCGCCCGCATCGCACAGCTTCCGACGGTTATCGACGCGGCCAAAGCCAGCCTGAAAAATCCTCCGAAAGTTACTGTCGAAACAGCAATTGCTCGCAACAAAGGCGCGATCGCGTTCTATTCCACTGGCATCTACGAGCTTTCCGGCGAAAAACCCGGCAGTAGCCCGCTCAAGCCAGTCTGTGATAAGATGATTACAGCCTTGAAGGACTACCAAACCTTTTTGGAAAAAGAGTTATTGCCGCGTGCGACAGGGGATTGGCGATTAGGACGGACGAAATTTGCGGCTAAACTGGAATTGGAACTCGACGCCGGGCGGTCGGCCGACGAAGTATTAGCCGACGCCGAAGCCGAGGCCGAACGAGTTACGCGGGAAATGGCCGTGGTCGCTCGTCAACTGTGGCACCGCGCCTATCCCAAGGTACCGCTCCCGGCCGACGATGAAGCAGGCCGACGCGAGACGGTGTCGAAAGTGTTGGCGCACTTCAACAAGGATCACGGCAAACCAGAAGAGTTAATGGCTGAGGCCAAGGCGTTATCAACGAAGATTCGCGCGTTTATCACGGCGAAAGACATTTTGCGTCTACCGGACCCGGATCGCTGCCAAATCATCGAGATGCCGGAGTTTCAGCGTGGATTCAGTCTGGCGTATCTCAACCCCGCGCCGCCGTTGGACCCGCGAGCGAGCAGTTACTATGCGATCAGCCCACCGCCTGCGGGATGGGACGCACGTCGGGTGGAAAGTTTATTACAAGAATACAACCGCGCCATGATGGCGATTTTGACCATCCACGAAGCCTATCCGGGGCATTACGTGCAACTAGAGTACAGCAATCGTCATCCATCGTTTATTCGTAAAGTGTTACAATCGGGTGTTTTCATCGAGGGCTGGGCGGTTTACACCGAGCAGATGATGCTCGATCAGGGTTATGGTGACGGTGATCTCGTGTTGCGTCTCAATCAATTAAAATTTTATTTGCGGGCGGTTATTAATGCTATTCTCGATCATCACATGCACTGCAAAGATATGACCGATGAACAGGCCATGAAATTATTGGTAGGACGCGGTTTTCAATCGGAGGGTGAAGCACTGGGGAAGGTGGTACGAGCCAAGCTGAGTTCGTGTCAGTTATCAACCTATTTTGTAGGACGCATGGCATGGTATCGCCTACGTCAGACGGTACAGCGCGAAATGGGCGACAAATTTGATCTAGGACGCTACCACGAAGCGTGTTTGTCACATGGTAGTGTACCGATGAAGCACGTTCCCGTATTAGTACGCGAACGGCTCAAATTGCCGCGATGAGGCAACAGAGCCGGAAACGTGAGTGACGGCTCGTTGTGCAGCGCCGTCTCTGACGCTTCCGGCTCTGACGGTTATCGGTGAGTGACGGCTCGTTGTGCAGCGCCGTCGCTGACGCTTCCGGCTCTGACGGTGAGCGTCAGCGATAGGGAGAAGGTGCTCATGTCTAATTTCGCGTGGCTGTCGTTTCTGCTGTTTTCTTTATTTGTGGTCGGTTGTGCTGTCGGCAGTTTCCTCAACGTCTGCATCTATCGCATGGCGACGGAGCGGTCGATCTCGTGGCCCGGTTCGCATTGCGGTGCGTGTGTGCGTCCTATTTCCAGTTGGTACAACATTCCGCTGCTTACTTATCTTTGGCTCGGTGGTCGCTGTGCTCGCTGTGGAGCACGTTTCTCCATCCGGTATTTTCTCGTCGAACTGCTCACCGGTGTCGTGTTTGTCGGCCTCTTTGCCGTCGAAGTTGGCTCAAACTGGCAACAAGCCTGGACCGGGTCCGGTTGGGAAGCCTTACAGTGGGGCCAATTTCCGCCCGATGTTGTCCCGTATTACCTGGCTCATATTTTCCTGGCTTGCCTGCTCATCGTCGCTGTTGGCACTCTCGCTGATGGGGCCGACGTTCCCCCGGCAGTGGTCATCGCCGGAGCCTTGGGTGGCTTCGGGTTTGCCTGGATTTACCCCAACTTTATGCTTGCTGGCAGTCCCGCTTTGTTTGCCGTTTGGTTGGTGCCGGTTGTAGCCCGCCTGACGAGAACCGACCGCTCGGGAGCCGACGTTGCCCTGGTCGCCGGTGGCTTTCTCGGCTGGCAGCCAGTTGCGGTGGCCCTGGTCGCGGCCGCCCTTATTCCCGGTAGTTGTCTTGGGCTTCGGCTCGCACTGCTGCTGCCGATCGTGTGGCTCGGGTGGCCGTTGCGGGCATGGTTGCTGCACCCCGCCGCGCTGGTCGTATTGCTGATGCTGGTGTTGTGGTCTACACAGCGGCGCGAGACAACCGATAACTCATCGCCGCGCATATAACCATTGTCCGCCTTCGTCGATCCATAATTGGCCCGGGCCGCTGAAATCTTCCTTGCGAATCGTCGCCGGATCACGATAACCCAGGCCGACCGCCTCGCAGTCCTCTCGCGGTATCGCCGACGCCAGCGTGACCCGAAAATCAAACGCCTCGCGCCCTTCCTTCCATTCGCCCAGGCCGCGCACGTTGATCACATGGGCCGCGATATTGCGATTAAACGACGGATGTTGTTCGCAATAGGCTCGCACATAATCCCGGCCATGATACCCCACGGCACGAATCGCCGCATCCATATCCGGGCGACAATGAAACTCGCGAATGTGCGGGGCAAACAACACAATTTCCCCCCCAGGCGCGATCACCCCCGGACGCTGTAATTTGTATGAACCTTTCCCCGCTGTCCAGACTTCATCATACATGGTCGGAATGCGTTGCACGGCCGTCGATACTGCAGAATGAAGGTGGACAATATGCAAGCGCGATGACAATTCTGCTGCCTGCGATAATGCCGCACGAAATCCATCGGCTCCCCACCCCGCAAACAAACCGCGCGGCACGGCCCGATGATGTTCGTCTTCCGTATAGACCATGTTGAGCGAGACGATCGGCACACTACCCAAACGATCAAATATAAAACGCGCACCGGTGTCAACGACTTCCCGTGCCGGATTATCGAGTTCGCCGATCAAGCGTGGAATACCAATCAACACCGCTGCCCAGTGCAGCAGTGCGATCACCTCCGGCCCCGACACGCCGGGAAAAAGTAATTTTGTCCCACCGCTGTAGCCTAGTGCTTCATGCGGAACCGTGCCCGATAGGCATACAATCGCGTCGTAGCCATCGAACAATAAACGGTTGACGGTGACGGCCATCGGTTGCCGAACCTGTCCGGCGGTTTTGGTAGCGACGAAATCGGCGTCGATCGTACCGGCGAGTGTGAGTTGGCTTGGATCGTCGTATTCGTGGTTGCACAATCTGCCTACGCGAGCATGATCCGTAAGCCCCAGTTTCGCAAGGAGTTCTGGCTGCGTCATGGGGCGATGCGTGCCCCCGGCGTTGAGCGTGTCAAGACGTTCCAGACCGCGAGCGGCAAGAACGTCGTGAACCATCGGCGCAACAAGATGACTAAAGTCATTACGCGAATAGTCTGGGTGGATCAACAAGACGCGGCGCGGCGCGGTCAGTGGAGTTAAAGCCGATTCAAGCGTAGCGCGAAGTTCGTCGGGATGGTTCATATGTGCATGATAGCACCGCGACCAGCGATTATGAAGAGTGAGATGAGGGTACAAAGCCGGAAACGTGAGTGACCGTAACAGGACGGGAAGCGAGAGAGATGGCACGTCGTGCAGCGCCGTTCTTCTCGCTTCCCGTACTTGTCAGCCTCTTGCATTTGTGATTTTGCCCTACCCATTTCGTGTGGGATTATCCCCCCGAACCACCCTGAGACGCGTCATTTTGGGAAATTCATGTAATTTTTTCGCGGTCCGACCGTAACGATTGTGAGAGGAAATTTTCCCACCTACTGACCTCGCGTTCAGATTCTGAAGGTGGTACAACCTCACCATCGCAAGGGAGGGAAACCGATGGAACTGCAAACATTAATCACCACAACCGAAATTCAAACCCGACCTTATCAACAACGAATCATCTCCCGCGCGGTCGATCTTTTCACGGGCCATGCCCTTCGCTCGATCCTGATCGAAAGCCCGACCGGTAGTGGCAAAACGGTGATGGGCCTACTCATCGCCCGTGCCTTACAAGAACGACTCGGCCTGCGGGTCGGGTGGGTTGCCATGCGTCGCTATTTGCTCGATCAGGCCGAGGCCGAGAATCGCAGACTGGGGATCAACGTGGCGATGAAACTGGTGTCGATGTTCGACCGCCAACCGCCGACTGGGCTGGACCTGTTGGTTGTCGATGAAGCTCAGCACGACGCCGCCCAAAGCATGGCCGTGCTACACCAGACTATTCGACCACGGTTCATCCTGGGCCTGTCGGCAACGCCCTTTCGGGCGGACAAGGTCAAGCTGTGCTTCGATTCGGTGATCAAGGACGCGGGCATACACCATTTAATTCAGGAAGGTTACCTGAGCCGGTTCGATCACTACACGCTGCCGTCCTGGAGTCCCGAGGCGTTCGTGGGGGCGTATCTGCGGAACCGAGAAAAATGGGGGCGGTCGATTGTCTATTTTCACACGCTGGAACAATGCCACCGGGCTGACACTCTGTTGCGAGCCTCCGGCGTGCGGAGCGAGATCGTGGACGGCACGTCCGACCGCGAAAAACAGCTCGACGCCTTCAAGGCGGGCAAGGTAGATGTCATCAGCAATTGCATGATGCTTGCCGAGGGGTTCGATTGTCCGCAACTGCGGACGGTGTTCTGCCGTCCATCGGGCAAAAGTCTTACCGTGCAGATGGCCGGACGCGTGCTGCGATTGCACCCCGACGAGCCGATCAAGCAGATCGTGCAGAGCGTCGGCACCAAGTGGCCGTTCGGGAGGACGGCGACACCGGCGAATCAGTATGTGTGGACCGAAGGCGAATGGCGTTCGCTAGAGGCCAATCCGCTGATCAATCAAGTTAGTATGCGAGTGATGAAGGCACTGGCCCGGACCAACGTCGAACTACCGGAGTTCGTTCGCAAGCGATCCGGCTGGCTGCGGCGGCGTGAAAAGTACGAATCGGCCAACGACTAAACGATCAAACGACAGAAGGAATCCAAACTTTCTTAATTCAGGAGTATGAACCATGTCACGACGTTTCGACTACGGAACCTGCGCGGTGAAGGACATTAAAGTCACACAGCGCACGGACAAGACAGGCCGCGCGATGGTGGACGGCATCGAACTAAACGGCGAGCCGGTTAAGCCGAGTAACCGCTTCTGGAGCAGCTTGCACGTGCGGTTCGGGTTTACCAGCAACATTTTTCGCTATTTCACCCATGCCGAAGTGTTTCAGCGGATCAGCGAAGTTGCCCCGAGTGACAAGGTGCAATGGTGCATCGAACGCGACCACAACATAGCCCCGACGCTGTTGGCCGTCACCAACCCGAAGACGGCGAGCATTCGGCACGATGATTTGATGGAGTTGTTGGAGAAGGGGGACGCGGGCGAGGTGCGCTATGACCGCGGCATCGTCACGAGTGAACACGCTCCCCGATATAACCCGACTTTCCAGATTGCCGGGGACGGTTTTCAGAACAAGTTTGTCCTCGACACCCCGATTGACGGCTACGGTCGTCCGGCGGTGTATTTGTCGATGTTGCGGTTGATCTGTGCAAACGGTCTGGTGGGTTATAGTCCGACCTTCCGCAGCGAGTTATCGGTAGGCAAAGGTGAGAACGGTGTCGCGTTCGCGTTGGAGCGGGTCCTGGGCGGATTCAACAACGAGGAAGGTTATTCCGCATTGCGGCAGCGGTTCGAGTCGGCGACAAAGTCATGGGCTTCGGTGGCCGAGGCCAACAAGTTGTACAAGGTACTGGTGCGGATGTTGGGAACGGGTCAAGTGGAGTCGAGTGCTGGACGTGCAGTCAAGGGTGGGGACGGAGCCGGCGAGTTCGACCATTCACCAGTGTTGGTGAAATATGGTCGGATGGCAGGAAATCTGACGCAGACATACGGATTGACGAATCTAGACACGTTGAGCGTGAAACGACAGCGGACGTTACCGGCCGCGTGTAAGATATACGATTTGTTGAATTTTGCGTCGGAGGTGGCAACGCACCACGCGGGCGAGACAGGCAACCGGACGTTGCAGGCGTATATCGGCGAATTGATTAGCGGCGAATACGACCTAGAAAACACGGCGGACCAATTCAACGATTGGCGAGATTTCTTCCTGGGTAGCGAAGAGGCAAACGAGACGCTGACGTCACTCCACAAACGCGGACGAAAGTGAACGGCTAACGCACACGGGGCACGCCAACTAGGCGTGCCCCGTTCAACAAGGGGGCGTGGTTCTCTTCGCACAAATTGGCCTTTCGGTTTCTACAATAAAGTGATACGTGAAAAGAGGAGTTAATTAATCGCTATTTTCCACCTATCTTTTATCCTTTTTTAGTTTCAATTTTTCTATAATAATTTCGATCAGCTTCCATCGGTTCTAACCGAATCTTGCCTACCTCTTTCATCGCCTCAAATGCTTTGGCTTGGCCCGGGGATACTTGGACGGTAACGGCAACTCCCTCTTCAATTCGCGATTCTTCAGCGATCGCCGTGACACGGCAGCTCTCGAAAACAGTTCGGATGTTTGGAGTACCCGTTTCTTCAATAATGACCTTTATCCGATGACCGACACGCAACCAATTCATCACATGGTCGTCTTCAACTCTTTTGAACTCTTCACGTGACATTTATTTCGTCGGGATAAACACCACGACATTTTTGGTGCTTTCTTTCTTCACCTCTTTTTGAGCTAGCACGACGCCAACACCCAAGGCAAGAAATATGCAGGCCAAGTACTTCGTACCAATCAGCTGTTTCATCGGATTCTCCTTGAAACTTAGACAGTTGGCTCCTCGTCTTCTCGTCCTCTCAACACAAAATCGGCTCGATGTTCATGGTGCGGTGAGTGCTTCCTCTTATCTCAACAACTTTCCCACCTCTGCACACAACGCTCGGGCCTCTGCTTCCGCCGGTGCCTCCGCGATTACTCGGATGATCGGCTCCGTGTTGCTCGGCCTGACATGTACCCAACGATCGGCCCATTCCAGTCGCAACCCGTCTGTGTCGTCTTTCTTGGCGTCGGGCCAATGCCGCGTCAGTCCATCGAACAAACTTGGTAAACGTGTCGAGTCTATTGTGTATTTATCCTTGACGATCGTGTACGATGGCAGCTCGCTTACCAACTCGCTCAACTTCCGCCCCGTCTCGGCCATCAGCCCCAAGACCAAGGCCATCCCGATGAATGGATCGCGAACGTAGCCAACCCGCGGGTCGATGACACCGCCGTTGCCTTCGCCGCCGATAACCGCTGCGACTTGCTGCATCCTGTCCGCGACGTTCGCTTCCCCGACCGCCGAACGATAACACACACACCCGAACTTGGCGGCAATATCCTGGATCACGCGCGACGTGGACAGATTAATCACAACCGGCCCCCGCTCGTGACGCAATCGCGCCAGTGTCGCCAACGCCAAGGTCAGTTCCTCGCCGATGTAACGTCCGTTTTCGTCAATCAGGGCCAGCCGATCGCTGTCGGGGTCCAACGCGAAGCCGATGTCCGCCTCGTGCTTGCGTACCAGTGGGCAGACCCCCGACAAATTCTCGGCCGTCGGTTCGGCCTCGTGGCGGAAAATGCCGTCCGGCTCGCAGTGCAGCGGC
>RGDT01000164.1 GCA_009918525.1 Planctomycetia bacterium | reverse complement strand
GGTTTCCAGCTCCGGGACGACCGCCGCACCCTTCGAGATGGCGACAGACCGAACGGCGGCGATTGCGCGATTAACCGGTCTGGACCCCCTCAAGTAAATCGGGAATTTCCTGATTCGGGCGTAAGGGAGTGTGCGCCGGAAGCGATCCGCTGCGTAAAATAGAGATGGGTCGTTTATCCTCTCCCTTAACGCCACGGAGACGTTTCCCGTGACTACCTCCGTTGATCCTGATCTATCGCCGATTTACGGCGATTCGCCAACCTTCCGTATGGCACGCCAACAACTCGACGCCGTCGCTGAGGCAACCGACCTCGACGCCGGAGTTCTCGACCGTTTGAGCGTTCCCAAACGAGCAATGATCGTTAGTATACCCGTCCGTATGGACAAGGGTGGTGTCAAGGTGTTCACTGGCTATCGAGTGCAACACAGTCTCACCAGCGGCCCGAGTAAGGGCGGTTTACGCTACAATCCATCGGTCGATCTCGGCGAAGTCGTCGCTCTGGCGATGTGGATGTCTTGGAAGTGCGGCATCATGAACTTGCCGTTCGGCGGTGCCAAGGGCGGCATCTCCTGTGATCCGGCTGTCCTCAGCCTGGGCGAAAAAGAACGCTTAACGCGACGCTTCACCGACGAAGTCTTGTCCATCATCGGCCCACGTCAGGATGTGATGGCCCCGGACATGGGTACCGACGAACAGACGATGGCCTGGATTTATGACACCTACAGTATGCGAGTCGGCTATGCCTGCCCGGAAATCGTCACCGGTAAACCCGTCGAGGTCGGCGGCTGTATTGGGCGGCGCGAGGCGACCGGTCGCGGCGTCACCTACTGCATCATGGAAGCCTTGGCCGAACTCAATCTCCGTCCCCATGAATCCACGGCCGTCGTGCAAGGATTCGGCAACGTGGGTAGTGTGACGTGCCAGGAACTGCACCAGCGCGGCTTGAAGATCATTGCCATCGGCGACCGTTATGGCTCGATTCGCAATCTCAAGGGGATCGACATACCCGCTCTGGCGAAGCACGTCGCCACGGGCAAACTGGTCAAGGACTTCCCTGGTGCCGAGCCAATCGCGGCAGACGAGTTGTTGACCACACCCTGTACGGTGCTGGTGCCCGCCGCGCTGGAGCGTGTTATCACGGCCGAAAACGCCGGGAAGCTGGCGTGTCGAGTGCTGGCCGAAGGTGCGAACGGCCCGACGACGGTGGAAGCCGACGCGATTCTATCGCGGAGTGACATATTCGTCATACCCGATGTATTGTGCAACGCGGGCGGCGTGACGGTGTCGTACTTCGAGTGGGTGCAGGACATACAACAACTGATGTGGAGCGAGTCGATGGTCAACGACAAGCTCAAGGAACTGATGCTGCGTGCCTTCCATCAGGTTTTGAAATTGTCGCGTGACCGGAAACTTCCCATGCGTACTGCCGCCTTGATTCTGGGCGTCGAGAAAGTAGCACGGGAAAAAATGATTCGGGGCTTGTATCCCTAACAACAGCCCAACGGCTCAGAGCCGATACGGTGACCATCGGCTGCGATCAGAGCCGAATCGGGGAGAGGGCGGGCTTCCCCTCTCCCCCCAGAATCGCAGAAACGCAAGTGACGGTTCTGGAAATACTCAAAACCGGTGCCGTCACTTACGTTTCCGGCTCTGATGGTTGACGAACAGTGCTTAGATTGAGGTCGGCTTTCCATGACACGCAAACGAATTCTTTCCGGGGTGCAGCCCTCGGGAAAATTACACCTGGGCAATTACTTCGGCGCGATTCGCAACCATATCGCCCTACAAGACACCGGTGAGTGCTTCTATTTCATCGCTGACTATCACGCTCTGACCACCCTCAAGGACGCTGAGCAACGTGAGGCCGAAGAGGCTCGCCAGGCAGGGGGCAAGATCAAGGCCCGTAAAGCCGCTGACATTCTCCGCGATAACGTCCGCGATGTCGCGCTCGACTATTTGGCGTTGGGTCTCGACCCGGCCAAGGCCGCGTTCTTTCGCCAGAGCGACGTGCCGGAGGTGACCGAACTGGCGTGGATTCTCGCCACAGTGACGGGAATGGGCCTGCTAGAGCGTGCACACTCCTACAAGGATAAAACGGATCGCGGCATCAGCCCCAGTGTTGGCCTGTTTACTTATCCCCTCTTGATGGCGGCTGATATTCTCATCTATCGCTCGCACCTCGTCCCCGTTGGTAAGGATCAGGTGCAGCACTTGGAAATGACGCGCGACATGGCCGGATATTTTAACCAGACCTACGGCGTGAACGTCTTTCCGCTACCGCACGAACTGCTCGACAAGGCAGCCGTCGTACCAGGGTTGGACGGCAAGAAGATGTCCAAATCGTACGGTAACACCATCGACATTTTCGCCGAGGGCAACCCACTCAAGAAGACGGTCATGAGCGTTGTCACCGACTCGACGCCGGTCGAAGCGCCCAAGGATTTTGAGAGGTGTAACGTTGTGGCCCTGTATCGCTTGTTTGCCCAGGAGGACGAAGTTGCGAAATTGGCGTCGCTGTATCGTAACCCGCTCGAAGACGCCGACCGTCGCGAGGGGCGGTGTTTTGGTTATGGTGACTCGAAGAAGATGTTGCTGGAAAAGATGAACGCCTATTTTGAGCCGTTTCGCGAGAAACGCAAGGAACTAGCGGCGCGGCCGGGCTACGTCGAGGAAGTGCTGCGCGACGGTGCGGCCCGAGCGCGGGCCGAAGCGCAGAAAACGATGGACCTGGTTCGCAAAGCAGTGGGACTGCGGCCGACGTGATCCGCGAAAGGGGCGAGGGGTACTTCCCCTCTCCCTCCAGAATCGCGAAATGTCGCCTAGGCTTTGAGGCGTCGCGCTAGTTCGTCGATGAGTCGTTTGCTCTCCTTGCGCGCCTCGGCGAACCCCTTCACCGTGACGGGGCCTTTGAGGCAGTCGAGGACGACGGCCTCCGCCGCCATGAGTTCAACGCACGCTTGCGGAATGGCGTTGGCGATGGATAGCGGCACGGTGGTGACGCCGTTGCGGTCGGCGTGTATCAGGTCGCCTGGTTGCACGGTCACTCCCCCGACCCGCACCGTCACGTTGATGCTGGGAATGTGGCAATAGCCGTGCGCGCAGATGGTGCCGGACGTAAAGCAGGGGAATGATAACGCCTCGACCTGATCGAGATCGCGACCGGCTCCCGATGTGATCAGTCCGGCAGCCCCGAACGCCTTGTAGGTGGTACACATGACCTCGCCGAACGTCGCGGCGGCCGGCGGGTCGTCGAGGTCCTGAAATACCACGACCGCCGGGCCTGGTAGATTGGCAAACGATTCGACCTGTGCATCCAGTCCGGCGTACACGTTGCCCACCTTGGGCGGTGATGCCGAGCGGAACGTCGCCGTGCTCGCGAATCCGACCATCGGCGGCAATTTCGGATAACAGGCGACGATTCGCCCGTCCATGTAGCCCGCTGTCCGTGGGTAGAGATCAAACAGTTCGATGACGTTGCAGACGGTCGGCGTGTCGTACTTACGCAGGCCGTCAAGATCGATTTTCATGATGGTGTTGTCTTCCGTTCTGCCGTGCAAACACACGTGCGATCCTGAGCCGCAGAGGAGGAAACCTCTTGCCCCAACGCAAGAGCGCACGGGTGCCGTTCGTGCCCTGGTTTCTTAATCTGATCACTGGCCCATAAACTCAACCTTAATCGATCCTATGAACTTCGTCCTAGCCGTCCTCTGGCTTCTCGTTGGTGTGGGTGTCATGGCCTACGAAAATATCTTTGGGCCGTTGCGTCTGCGACTGTTCGGAGTCGTTTCGGCAGCGTGGTTCTGCTATGTGCTTGCTGCCTATAACTGGGTTAGGTGGTATTCGCAGCGGTTGGCTCGTGCCGATGAACAAGCCAATCGCATGGTGGAAGCCGCGCGAGCAAGGCAACGAGCGGAACGTCCCCGGCCTGACCCTGACCCGACGTTCGACTTTGACAATCCATCGCTGCCTACCCGCTCTTCGCACGATGCGCCGCCTTCCACCAACGGCAGTCCACCCGTACAATAACTTTACCTACCATCGCTCTCTCACCCGGCGATTAGACCTTATGACTCGATACCGGTTTCTTCTCTGGCTCTTTTTGGTCGCTTACCTGACGGGTTGCGGCGAAAACGAGTCGATACGCACCGAGACGGTGCCTAAGCCAACTGCTGAGGCGTTCGACCCGAAAGTCCGCCTTCTGGCAGCGATTCTCGAACAGAACGGCGATCAATGGTTTTTTAAACTCGTCGGTCCCACGGCTGAGGTGTCGAAATTCACCGAAGCGTTCGCCACGTTCGTGCAGTCCGTCCGCTTCACAGGCAAGGCCGATGAGCCGATCCAGTGGACTGTTCCGCCTGGTTGGGAGACGGGACCGAAGAAAGAACTGCGATATGCGACATTTTTCCTGGCTGGCAAAGACAAGCTGCCTGAATTGTCGGTGTTCAAGTTCGATCGCATCTCGCCCCTGTTGGACAACGTCAACCGTTGGTGTCGCGTCGATCTGGGCCGAACGGCCCTACGTGAGCGGGATCTGAAGAAAGTAACGCAATCCGTGCGAGTGGGCGACCGAGAGGGCACCCTGATCGACCTGACCGGCCCCGGAGTGAAACCAGGGGACGCTCATGGGGGCATGGGCGCGATGCCCAAGAAGATGCCGCGACCGTTGCCGTTGGAATATGTTGCCCCTGCGGGATGGCAAGAGACGGGACCGCGGCCGGGCTTTGTGCCGATCCTGACGGCGTTTACGCTCGACGATGGCCCACCGAAGACCGAGGCCACGGTGATCGTAATGCGCGGCACAACGGGCGATTTACTGGAAAATGTCAATCGATGGCGCGGTCAGGTCGGGGCACAACCTCTGACCCGTCTGGAAGGCGAACCGCCTGCGTTGGAAGTTGGCGGAGCCAAGGGCATGGTCTTCGACATCGAGGGCAAAAGCCGCATGTTGATGGTCATGGCCAAACGCAACGACGAGACGTGGTACTTCAAACTGATGGGCAAGTCGGACGTGGTCGCCAAGAACAAGGCCGCGTTCGAGACGTTCATCAAGTCCATCAAATTTAACGGAGGCGGCCGATGAGTATAACCACCGTCCAACCTCGACCGCCCGCGCCGACGCCGCGCGGCCCCAACACGGCATGGCATCCGTTACAACTGTTGACGGCGTTTGCGTCGCTGCGGCTGACGGTCCTGCTGTTCGTGTTGTCTTTCTTGCTGGTGCTGTTCGGGACGTTGGCGCAAATCGACTTCGGCATCTGGACGGTAGTACGCGACTACTTCCGATCGTTCGTCGTGTTCATTCCGTTCAACCTCTTCCTTCAATTTGGCCAAATCTTCCTTGGCTTGCCTCGCGAATGGTCGCCTGGTACGCCGTGGCGCATCGGTGGGGCCTTTCCGTTTCCCGGCGGGTGGACTTTGGCCATCCTGCTGATGGCTAACTTGCTCGCTGCTCATCTCGTGCGATTCAAATTATCGGCCAAGCGAGCCGGTATCCTCATTCTGCACGCTGGGCTGATCGTGATGCTAACCGGCGAAATCGTCACTGGTGTCTATGCCGTCGAAGGAAATATGGCCATCGAAGAGGGCGAAACGGTCAACGTAGTGGTCGATAACCGAGTCTGTGAGTTAGCCATCGTCGATCCGTCGGACGACAACACCGACCGCGTGATTTCGGTGCCGCGTTGGATGCTGCAACGTCAAGCCGTCCCGATTCGCGACGAACAACTACCGTTTGACATCGTGCCGGTTCACTACATGAGCAATTCAGCCTTGGATAACGCCGCCAAAACCAATCCCGCGAACGCTGGAGCCGGGAAAGAGTCCGTTGCCGTTGAAAAAGCCGAAGGATCGGGCGTGGCGAGCAACCAGAAAGCCGACGCCCCCTCGGTATACGTCAAGCTGATCGACAAGACGACCGGCAAAGAGATGGGCACCTACCTTTTCTCGCTATGGCTTCGTGAACAAGAAATCAAAGTCGGCGACAAATTTTACGAGGTGTCTTTGCGGTTTCGTCAAACGCAACGCCCGTTCAATCTGACGCTCAAGAAATTTACATTCGACCGCTATCCCGGCACCGAAACGCCGTTGAATTTCGCCAGTCTGGTGCATCTGAAAGATACGGCACGGGGAGATGATCGCGAGGTGTTGATCCGCATGAACGAACCGCTACGCCATGCGGGCGAGACGTTTTATCAAGCAAGCTGGAACGAAAGGACGGAGCGCGGCACCATCCTTCAGGTTGTGCGTAATCCCGCGTGGCAATTGCCCTACTGGTCGTGCGGAATCGTGACGCTGGGGATGCTGATGCACTTCATGGTTTCACTGGTCGATTTTCTGAAGAAAAGGGGTGCGTGATGCAGACGTTCCGCCGCTATTTGCCGTGGCTCGTTCTGGTGCTCGGCGTCCTGTACGTCGCCAGTGCGTTGCGCCCGCAGACAGATAAAGTGGGCGAGTTTCGCTTGGCCGCGTTTGCCGGACTGCCGATCAGCGACCACGGGCGAATCAAGCCGATTGATACCTATGCCCGCGTTGAATTGATGATGATGAACCGCCGCCAGGAGTTCAAAGATACCAAGGAACGCACCCAATCGGCCGTACGCTGGCTCGTGAATCTGCTGGGCGACGGCATGGTCGAGTACGTAGGATCCGTGACGTTAACGCAGGAAATCGCCGAGATTCTCGGTTTGCAACCGGGCCGCGATGGGCGATATGTGTTCCAGGCAGAAGAGGTCATGGAGACGGCGGCGATGAAACTCCGCGAGGGGAAATTGCCGCGCGACGAGCAGATGTTGGGGGCTGTCGAAGACGCCAAGCGGCGAGCGATGGCGAGCAAAACGATGCGTGAACAATTATGGAAAGAGAACAACCCCGACGCGATGAAAGTCTTCCGTATCGACCACGATCAAGTTCTGGAAATGCTCAAACTCCAACGCCGCGAAGGGTTGCGCTACTCGATTCAGGAGATCACCCATAGCGAAAGCCAGAACAACCGGCAAGCGTTCATGGCGTTCTTTCGCAAGGCGATGCAGGCCAAGGATATTCCGGCGGACAAGCGCGACACGACCGACGCCCGCGTGCTAGAATTGTTCAAGCAACTCAGCACGCACCGGGCGCTGGCAAGCCTTCAGGCGGTCGCCCTCGTACCGGATAAGAATTTCTCGCCCGAGGGCTGGAAAACACTGGGCCAGGCCATGCAATCGGGCGATGGCATCGATAACCCGAACGCAGCCCACCTCGAAAAAATGGTGTTGGCCTACGCCGAAGGCGATCCCCGCAAATTCAACGAAGAACTGGAGGCTTATCGCAAGCGTGTCAACGAAGCCATTCCAAAGGAAGCAGCCAACGCCCGGCTCGAATCGTGGTTCAATCAGGCCGCGTTGTTCTACCGCTGTGCGAATCTGTACGTGATTATTCTGGTGCTGGCGTTCCTGTCATGGATCGTTTGGCCTCGCGAGATGTGGACCAGTGCCGTGTTGCTGCTGGGCTTGACCCTGATGGTTCACACGTCCGCGCTGGGCTTGCGTATGGTTATCCAAGGCCGACCACCCGTCACGAACCTCTACTCGTCGGCGGTGTTCATCGGCTGGGGTTGCGTGGTCGTGTGCATGGTGATGGAGTTGATGTATGCTCGCATGGCCATGATCTATCGCAACGCTATCCCCTCCGCCGTCGCTGGTCTGCTCGGCTTCGGGACGATGGTCATTGCCCATCATCTGGGTGGCAGCGGCGACACGATGGAAGTGCTGCAAGCCGTCCTCGATACCAATTTCTGGCTGGCGACGCACGTCACGACGGTGACTCTAGGCTATACGGCCACCTTCGTTGCCGGTTTTATCGCCATTGCCTTCCTGTGGTGGATGACGGCCTCGACCATTTTCGCCTACTTCCGCAATCGCGGCAATCCGGAATGGTCGAACATTTGGCCGTTCATCCTTTGCAGTATCGGGCTGGTGACGATTCCCGGAACCCTGGCGATTGCGATGCTCTGGGGCTTGTATTACCAGTGGGCCGGGGATGATCCCTTCACGGCAGGAGTGGCGTATCCGCTGATGCTGCCGGTGATTGTGGGCGGGGTGATCTACGCGACAATGCTGGTAATACGATTCACGTCGCTGGAGACGACGGCGAGCGAAGTTCCGGGAATGCTGAGCTGGGCGCAGGGGATGAACCTGAACGTCAACCTGTCGAAGTCGTTCATGAACGGGATTTATGGGGTGACGTGTTTGGCTTTGTTGTTGAGCTTTGTCGGTACGGTGCTGGGCGGCATCTGGGCCGATCAGTCGTGGGGACGTTTCTGGGGATGGGATCCGAAGGAAAACGGGGCGATACTGGTAGTTATCGTCAATGCGTTACTGTTGCACGCTCGTTGGGGCGGCATGATCAAAGAGCGGGGCACGGTGATCATCGCTCTACTAGGCAACATCGTTACAATGTGGTCATGGTTCGGCACCAACCAACTGGGCATCGGGTTGCATAGCTACGGCTTCAATAACGCTCTGATTGCGATGTGTACGAGTTTTTGGATCAGTCAGTTGTGTCTGATCGGGTTGGCCTCGCTACCGGCGAAATATTGGAAGTCGTACACGGCTTCGCCAGACGTCAAGCCGATGAAGGGTTTAGCCAAGCCGACCAAGGCGAAGGGAGAAGGGATCATCCCGGCGACGTGATGGGCGAGCCCCGATTTGCAGAAGGCGAGCGGGGCGTGTCAACGCCCCGGTTTGCCATCCATTACGTATCCGGCTCTGTTTTTCTTAGGCCGATCATCTGAGGCTTGACGCGAGCCAAGAACTGGACGACGACCCCGAGGATGATCGACTCAAGGATGGCTAGTGGGACGTGGGCTAGGAAAGCAGCGGAGACAAAAACCCCCCATTTTTCCGCGCCGTCGATAAGCAATACTATCCCTGCTTATCGACGGCGCGGAAAAATGGGGGGTTTTTGTC
>RGDT01000163.1 GCA_009918525.1 Planctomycetia bacterium | reverse complement strand
CGTAAGCCCTTTTCTTTTAAGCACTTATCAGCGAGGACGACGGGACTCGAACCCGCAACCACCGGATCGACAGTCCGGTACTCTAACCAATTGAGCTACGTCCCCTTGCGAGATACCTATTTATACCACTCTTTTTTCATCCGACAAGTCCTCTTCTCGAATTTCTTCATCTAGCTTTGCTATCGCTCCACTTGAAATCCAACGAACGGCGAAGCAACCGGTAATGCGATGATTCCAGTCTTTGCCACTCCTCTGGGGTAGCCGTTACAACTTCGTAGTATCGCGACTCCACGGCCTCGATCCGAAACACCTCGTTACCATCCCAGGCCGTCAGAGGGGGACTTCCTCCACCTATCATAGCTGGTAAGATCAACCCATCCAAAACGCAACGTAACATCATGAGCTGAACCCTCTAACCTATTACTAAACTAACTTCACCTAGTGATCGTGAGTAGCTCAGTAGGCATAAGCGAGACCAATTTCTAACATGAGAAGATTGATTACTCTCATGGAGTTTCAGCCATGAATTCGACTACGCCTTCTACGCCTCCTTCAGCAACGGGACATTCATCCCTCTCGTGGATCGGCTGTGCCTTTGCTTTTTCACTTGCTTTTAACTTCATCGCGGTTTGCTTACTCATCCTGGCTTGCGCGGGACTGCTTCTACGCGAAACATCCTTCAGCGATGACACCCACAACCTCAGCGAAAAATATCTCGTCGGGTCACGCACCGCTCGTAATCGCGTGGCCGTCGTTAGGCTCGACGGCGTCATCATGGAGGGAATGCTCTCCCATGTTCACAAGCAGATTGAACAAGCGGCCAGTGACAACGACGTCAAGTCCGTCGTGCTTCGCGTGAACAGCCCAGGAGGAACCATTACCGCTAGCGATGACCTTTATCGCCGTATTCTCAAACTCCGTGATGGCGACCCCCTGCACAATCATCCTGCTAAACCCCTCGTAACCTCTTTCGGCAGCATTGCCGCTTCAGGAGGATACTATGTAGCGGCCCCGGCGCAACTCATCCTGGCCGAACCGAGAACCATCACCGGCTCCATCGGGGTATATGGGTCTTTTCCTAACGTGCAAAAACTTGCTGACACCTACGGTGCGACGTTTACCACGATCAAGGCTGGGGAAATCAAGGACATGGGTGGCATGTTTAAGGAGATGACACCTCGCGAACGTCAAGTTATCCAGGATCAAATCGACGATGCGTATGTTCGTTTCCTAGACATTATCGAGAAAGGACGCCCTAAACTGACCAAAGCCGTCATGTTGGAAAGGTTCCGCGTCTCCCCGATCAATCCGGACCTACGAGTACGCCCAGCCGCCGAACCTTACGAACGCTATCGAGCCGATGGCGGCGTCTTCAACGGCTCGAAGGCTAAGGACCTCGGCTTGGTCGATTCTATTGGTTTCCTTGAAGATGCCGTTCAGGAAGCGGCCAAACTTGCCGGACTGAGCGAGTACCGAGGCATCGAGTATCTCAAGCCTAAAAATTTAACGGATATTTTACTAAATGCACGAGCCTCCTCCACGCCTTGGGATTCGTTACAGGCGACAATGTCACCGCGATTGTGGTATCTTGACCCAAGCCACGAATTAGCAGTGAGATTGTCTCGCGTCACCACCCCTTAAGATTCACCAGCTAGCATATATTCACGAGTATAAGTGTCGCCTTGCCATCCGAATCTATCCGTTAGCGTTGAGTAAGTCCAGAACCCGAGGTGCACCCATAGTGCACCTCGGGTCGTGAATTCCTAATAGTAAATAGAGACAAATCGAGAATTAATTCAAACCACGCAAGGACAACTAACCGACTGAATTAGGATAAATAGACTTCTTTGCCATGAGTTGAAACGGCGCGTCACCTTTTTTCAGGCACCCCCTTGACGCAGTCGGGTATACTTCGTAAGGCACAAGCCTGCATAGCTTTCGTTAAAGTACTAAGGATTAGGAATAATTGTTTAGCTTATCTGATTCCTGAAAAAAATGAAAATTACAAAGTCTTACGAAACGGAAAGTTAAAGAAATCACATAATCGAGACAGGGCAATATTTTGGCATAAAATTTGCACAAGATTAGTTCAGATTGTTATCGCGCTCTCGCGGAACGATGGCGCAACTTATATTACACCGGGAGAGACATCATGGCACGTCAAGAAGCTTTACTTCGGGTTCACAAGACTCTGTCTGCTCGACGCGATGAGATTTTGAAAAAACTCCGCGCCGACATGGACGCCATGCGAAACGATAAAGGTTTAGACACAACTGGCGATTCGGCTGATGCAGCTTTTGAAGCGGGCAGTGAGGAAATGGCTTCACAATTAGCCGAGTTGGATGCTCGTGAACTCGGACAGATCGAGCGAGCCTTGCTCAAATTAAAACAAGGAACTTACGGTTCCTGCGAAGTGTGTTCGGAAAAAATCGGTCTGGGCCGATTGAATGCCTTACCTTACAGCACACTGTGCATCAAATGTCAGCGGGAAATGGAAGACGATCCAGGAGCCTTTGAAGGGCGGGTTGCCGATGGTGGATGGGAACGTGTCTATGACGCTACGCGGTCTATGGAAGAACCTCGCGATGTGAAACTCTCTGACTTGGAAACCCATTTGACTGATCGCTGATCACGTAGCAGCATTTTCAAGATCGCAAAATGTGCTCCGTCCCCGACGCCTGATGGTAATCTCCTTCTCGCCCCAATTAAAGTGCTTCGACCGTAGGGCGTCATCCTATCCCTATTAACTTGCAGTCGTTGTTTTTTGGTACTCTTTCACATCGGCAAGTTAGGTCACTTTTTCTACCTTTATCATCTTCTTTTTCGCCAAATCATCGCGACTTCTTCTTTGTCTCTCAAGTGGACGGATACAATTTAATTGACACTCATCTGATCGGCTTCGATGGAGTTACCCTGTCGTAGTTGGGGTCCGTTTCTATGAACCGTTTAATCTTACCCACTTTCCTTGGTGTCTGTTCCTTTTTGGGAGGAATGGTCGCTATTCGATTATCGTCCTCCACTGCACACTGGGCTTTTGCTCGGTCGGGTGAGGATGTCGCTAGAATCGAGGAGAGATTTGAAGCCGTGGCCCGCAAGGTGTCACCGGCTGTCGTGGCATTAGAAGCAATCAAACCTACAATGGAAGATGGGAAAATTCGCTCGATTGACGACTCAGGGTCCGGTTCACTTGTTCGCTTCCCCGGCAAGACTGGAATTTATGTTCTTACTAATCACCATGTCATCGGTGCAGCCCCGGCTCGGCAAATTACTGTCAACACAGGAGATGGTAAGATCCTGAAGCCTACTCGCGTGTGGGCCGATCCCGAAACCGATGTCGCGGTTATGGCCTTGTCGGAAGAGGCTGGACTTACTGTGCTTCCGCTGGGTGATAGTGACCGAGCAAAAGTTGGTCATTGGGTTTTGGCGTTCGGTTCGCCCTTCGGGCTGCATCAAACCGTAACACATGGCATCATCAGCGCCCGTAGTCGTGGTCAGGTAAGTCTGGGTTCGACCATACGGATTAAAGACTTTTTACAGACAGACGCCGCTATAAATCCGGGGTCGAGCGGTGGGCCTTTAGTAAACGTGGATGGCGAATTGATAGGCGTCAACACTGCAATTGCCTCTCCATCAAAGGCCAGCGCGGGAGTGGCTTTCGCCATTCCGAGTAACCTAGTCAAATTGATAGCCATGGAACTCCTGGAGCGAGGACGTATCGTCCGCGGCTATCTCGGTGTGCAATTGGCAGCGGGACTCGATCTGAACGAGGCATTGAAATTGGGGCTATCTAAGGCTCAGGGAGCGCTGGTTGATGCCGTTCAATCTGACAGCCCTGCTTTCAAAGCAGGCTTACGCCGAGGCGACGTCATCTTGGATATGGATACCGTTCCGGTCATGAATGACAACCAGTTCATCAACCGGGTAAGTGGGATGACGCCTGGACGAAAAGTTCAACTACGGATATGGCGAGATCGAGAGTCCGTCACCGTTGAGGCCGTGATTGGTGACTGGGCTGGGGCGAAGAAATGATTCGATAGAAAATCAAAGAGGGGCGACACAATCCGGTGCCCCTCCATGATATTCCTTTTCAATATAGCAAATTACTATTCGCCTGATCCTTTGTTCTGCATAAAGAAATACAGCCCCACGAGGCCGATGAGAAGTACCCCCATACCTCCGATGAAGTACCAACTGTCCATAAACTCAGGCATTGACCGTTCCTTTCTTTTCTGCGAGATCGAGTCTGATAGGTTATGATCGCAGTTCTCCATACGAGACAAGAGAACTGGTCATAAACGTTTTAGGAAACCATCCGATCACTTGCAAGCGTATCCAGTGCTTAACGATACTTTTTTCGCTCTCATTTTTTCGAAATTGCTTCCATTTTGACGCCTGGGAATATTGTGCTGCCTGATGCTCTCATCTCGGCAGTTATTTTTGTCCCCTGAAGCGAAACGCCGGTTTACGGGTGATGTCGCTGCTAGTGAAACTCGGGCACCAGTGCTTCTCGACGTGGCCGATAACCAACTCCGTCCCCGCAAAATGATTGACACCGGGCGGACGTTCGGGGTTGTACATCGTGTCCGTCATGTCGCGCATCAGAGCAACATTCTTCCCAAGTTTCACCATCTGCCGAATCGCGAACGGCCTGCCCAGAACGCACATATTAAGATGTACACCACAAAGGATGACGTTTTCAATTCCACGTGCTTGAAGCAAATTCCACGCTTCCTGGCCGTTGTCGGTGATGGCGTCTTCGGGTGCGATGCGAATGGTGTCGATCTGTCGTTTCCAGGCTTCGCGAATTTCACATTTGCGGTCGGTGCAATCACAGCCCATATCACTGTCGTCTATGGGCAAGACCCCTTCACGTTTGCCGTCTGTCCAACACCAGGCTGTTCCCCATCGCGGCGACGTTGACAGTTCAACGGGAGTACGCGCAAATGGGGCGTCGATGGCTCGTTTGCGCTGCGTTGTGTTCTTGTAGAACGATGTAACACTGCTGGGAGCGTGAACGACCATTACTCCACGCTCGCGTAAATCGCCAATCACCTTGTCTAACGGCCCGGCCATCTCCCCAACGCGGCGAGCGGCGGAACGGCACCAGTGATCGTCCCACATGTCACAGATAAACACGGCCGTTTTCTTGGGGTTCCATTCGACTACGCTCACACTTTCTTTTCCATCTTTGTCTCGCGAACGCAGATTCAATTTCAGCAAATTTGTACTGTCGGCTGCCGTTAGAAAAAAGGCTCCGCCTAGCAGCACGGCGATCAGTACCAAGGCAAAACGTGTGGAATTCATGAAGGCACTCTCCGGGGAGCAAACTCGTTCCGTTGTCCTATGTTTCTGAGGCTGTCAAGGCTCCACGAAACATCGTGTGGGTTTTGACGACTATATGAAAAATAGGTGGGTGATCTTCAATCGTAACCGTCTGCACCATTCGCCTGGCTGGGTAATTAAGTAATGGTAGAGACGATTATGTGGTGGCTCATAGACGTAAAAGTAAGCTTAGACGCCAAACGGCTCTCGCCACTTGCTCCTGACGCCGTCTCCCTGCCCTTCTACATTGCCCCCAGATGACCGCTCTAGGGGTCGCCTCGGAGGATACGATTTATGCAGGCTCTTTGTCTGGTTTTACTGCTTGCTGCCAAAACACCGAACGTCGTCTTGATCGTCGCCGACGATCACGGCTGGCCGGACTTCGGTTTCATGGGTAGCAAGGAGGTTCGTACACCTCACCTTGACCGACTCGCCGAATCGTCGGCCGTCTTTCCAAATGGGTATGTACCTACGTCGCTATGCCGAGCCAGTCTGGCTACGATTCTGACGGGACAACACGCCTATCAACATAAAATCTGCTGCAATGATCCTCCTGACGGGGTCGATCGCTCCTTGATGCACCCGTTTATAAAGAAAGCCCCCGCACTTCCGCGTTTACTCGGGACCGCTGGCTATATCAGTTTGCAAACCGGCAAATTTTGGGAAGGGCATTTTTCTAATGCGGGATTTACGCAGGGCATGACAACCAAAGGACGGCACGGAGATGATGGCTTGATAATCGGTCGCAAGACCATGAAGCCGATCTACGATTTCATCGCCGGGGCTGGGAACAAACCCTGGATGGTTTGGTATGCGCCGATGCTACCCCATGAACCGCACAACCCGCCGGAACGTCTGTTGAAAAAATACATCTCCCAAGATCGGCACCTTAAACAAGCGAAATACCTGGCAATGATCGAATGGCTCGACGAAACGGTCGGCGAATTGCTTAAGTATCTCGACGACAAAAGACTACGAGATAGCACGCTAGTGTTGTTCATCGTCGATAATGGATGGATTCAAGAGACAGGCGAAAAACGCACGACACGCGGTTGGTTCGCCCCTCGCAGTAAGCTTTCCCCCTACGATGGCGGAGTTCGTACGCCTCTGATGATCCGCTGGCCCGGCCACATCAAACCGGGACGCTACAATGATCTAGTCTCAACGATTGACATTGCCCCTACTACCCTGACAGCCTGCGGCCTGAAGGTTCCCGCTGAAATGTCGGGAATCTCCTTGCTAGAGGCCGCCAATGGTAAGACTCTGGTGCGCAAGGCCGTTTTCGGCGAGATTTACGAACACACGGCAATCGACATCGAAAAACCGGGTGTAAACCTCACGCATCGATGGGTACGCGAGGGAGCGTGGAAATTGATCGTGCCTGTCAAAGGTAAGGTGGAACTCTTTAACGTTGGCAGCGATCCCTACGAGAAAACCGACCTATCGGCTCGAGAACCGGACCAGGTCAAGCAACTGAAGGCTCGCATCGAAAGATGGTGGAACGGACGATCAGACTAGCGCCCAAACGCGCGGCGCGGAAAATGATTGAGCGGCTCGAATCACTCGTCAGGGTTTTCCGGCTGCTCTGGCATCGTCGGAAGCTGAGGCGTAGAATCATTATTGGCAGAATCTTTCGACTCGCTGGAGACTGGACCGATGAGCCGACCGCCATTCCGTCTGCTAGGGGCGATCGTTCTCGCCGTTTGCATCATCGCACCGTTGGGACGCTCCGCTGACGAAAAGGCGAATAATCGCCCCACGCGAGAAATCGTGGAAGCCGTCCAAAAAGCGTACGAAGATGCTCGAACGGCGGCAACGATAGCGGGCCTAGGGGAAAAAATGTCGCCAGAGTTGATGACTCGTGCCGACTTTTTTGCCAAACAAGCGAAGAGCGCTCTGGAGTCAGGGCGGTTCGTCGAAGCTCGTGACGCCTATCGTCGTGCCATCTGGGCGTTACCCACTGTTCCCCCTCACCTGCCCGAGCGTGTCTCACGTGTTTTAGGCAACGGTCGCCTTCGTCACGGCGGGCCAGTAAATGCCGTGGCCTTCAGTAAAGATGGTTCCCGCCTGGTAACTGCGGGAGAAGATGGAGTCGTCAAGGTCTGGGACGCTATCAGTGGTCGCCAATTGGTTCACTACAACGGTCACAAGGAAGCCGTGCGAGCTGTCGCCATTCGACCTGATGGCAAGCAGGTTGCCAGTGCGGGGGGTGACAAGGCCATCCGTGTCTGGGAAACTGACACTGGCAAAGAGGTTGCCCAGATTGTCGGACACAGCGAAGCGGTCGTGTCCTTGGCCTTTAGTCCTGACGGCTCGTTGGTTGTGGCGGGAGGCATGGATCGCATAGTCCGATTGTGGGAAGTGGCAACCCAAAAAGTCAAATTAGAGCTAGGCGGCAATACCAGTCAAATCAATTCCGTGGCCTATAGCCCTGACGGGCGCTGGATCGCCAGTGCAGGCAAAGACGCGCACATTCGCATCTGGGAAGCCGCCAATGGTGCCGACAAGGCGGCTATAAAGGCGTTTGGCGACCGAAGCGGCGCGGGAGGCGGTGTGCGGGCCGTTGTGTTCCTGACGGATAACAATGGCCTTGTCGCTGGAGGCGAGGACCCCAACAATGCCAAATTGTTCTCACTGACGGGTGGCGAACGTCAGGTATACGAAGGGCATAGCGGGCCTGTTGTTGCTGTGGCCATCAGTGCCGACGCCAAGACGGTCGCGACAGGCAGTACGGACAACACAATCAAACTCTACGACGCGATCAGCGGAGCGAACTTCCGCACGCTTGCCGGTCACGCTGAAGAGGTGCGAGCCTTGGCGTTTTCGCCGGACGGCTCGCGATTGGCATCTGCGGGAGCCGATAACCTCGTCCGCTTGTGGGAGTTGGGTAGCAATGAACCGTCGCGGATGCTTGGCGGAGACAAAGGCGCACACGATGGTGCGGTTTGGTCGGCTGTCTACAGTCCAGACGACCGCTCGATTCTTACCTGTGGACGTGATAGGCTCGTGAAATTGTGGGACGCCTCGTCGGGCGAACTCCTCAAATCGTTCAAAGGCCACGATTCTGCCGTAACTGCCGCGTTGTTCAGTCCCAAAGGAGACTATGTCTTGAGCTGCGGCGGCGATCGCGTTCTGAAACTATGGGACGCCAAAACCGCTTCTGAAATCCGCGAGTTCAAAGGCCACACCGGCCCTGTGACGGCGGCAGCGTTTAGCCCAGACGGCAAGCGTATGGTCAGCTCCGCATCGGACAAATCCCTCAAAATTTGGGATGTGACAACCGGCAAGAACCTAGAAACAATTCCCTCGCATACGGCGGTAATCAGTACCGTTGCCTGGAGTCCCGACGGCAAGTGGATCGCTTCAGCAGGTGGCGACCGGGTGATTAAAATCTGGAGCGCTTCCGACTATCGTGAAATAAAAACGCTGCGCGATCACGCTGGGGCAATTAGTGGGCTGGATTTCAGTGCCGATTCCAAGAAACTCGCCTCCTGTGGAGCCGACGGCAAGGTCATGCTCTACGATATGGAGGTCGGTGGGCCTGGTATCACATTTCTCGGTCACAAAGGTGTTGTCAGCAGTGTCGCCATTAGTCCGGATGGTCGGCGTTTGGTCAGTGCTGGAGCCGATCAGGTGATCAAGCTGTGG
>RGDT01000162.1 GCA_009918525.1 Planctomycetia bacterium | reverse complement strand
GGTGTAGGCCCGGCGTCGTGACCGACGGTAAGGACGCAATCGACTTACCAGTCACGTCTTGAATCTCCAGCGACACCTTCGATGCTTTCTTGGCCAGCGTATAGAACACGTGCGCCCCAGCGGCCGGGTTCTCGCCGAAGAAGTCGCGATTTCCGGGTCCGTAGATGGTTCCTCGCTGTGGTTCATTTCGCCAGCGAACCGCTGTCCCTGGTTGCAACAGCTTGGCCCCGTCCTTCGCTATGGCGGGCGTCAACTGGCGAAGCGGTGTGACGTCCAGAATCCACAAGCTCCGCCCGTGAGTCGCCGCTACCATTTCCCCGGCCGTGGGATGTTGGGCCAATTCGTGGACGGCAACCGTGGGCAAATTACCGTTGATCTTGGTCCAGGACGCACCGCGGTCGATGGACGCCCAAACAGCAAATTCGGTACCGAGGTAGAGCACATCTCTGTTGTAGAGGTCTTCACGAAGGCACCGCGAGGAACCCATCGGCAAATTGGCCCGAAGCGGTTTCCAGGTTGCGCCGTAGTCCTCGGTCACGTAGACGTGCGGATCGTCATTGTCCGAGCGGTGAGCATCGAAGCAGACGTAAGCCCGACCTTCGGCGAAACGCGAAGCGTCAATGGTTGACACCCAATACGGCTTGGGTAGCCCCACCTTGGCCGTTACATTATCCCACTTCGCGCCACCGTCGCGTGTGACCCACAACTGCCCGTCATCGGTTCCGACCCACAGCACGTCTGGATTCAAGGGCGATTCCGACAAGGCCGTGGCGCTGGCTTTGCCGTTCTTGCACAACTCCGGCGAGATGGCCTTGGGATCGTCTCCGCGTTTGATCGAGCGGAAGACTTTATTGCCAGCACAGTACAAGACCTTGGGATTGTGACTACTCACGATAAACGGCGTATTCCAGTTGAATCGAACCGTTTCGCCCTTGGCCTGCGGCTTGATGAAACCGCGTTCACCCGTGCGGATATTGCGTCGGCCGATATTACCGTCTTGGGATTCGTAATAGACTACATCATTATCGGCTGGATCGACGCGACAGACGAAGCCGTCTCCGCCGCTGATCAACATCCAGTCTGCATTGATAGGACCACGTCCGTCGAGAGCCATACTGGGTCCACCCCAACTACCGTTATCCTGCAACCCGCCGTATACGTTGTAAGGTTTGCGATCGTCAACGCAGACGTGATAGAACTGGCCGAGGGCCATGTTATTAAGATAGTCCCACTTCGCGCCGCGGTCGTAACTGACATATGTCCCGCCGTCGGTGCCGAGAACGAGATGACGGCCGTCGCGAGGGTTAATCCACAGGGCGTGCAGATCGTCGTGAACGGGTGGCGTCTGGGTGGCGAACGTCTTGCCGCCGTTGGTGCTGACGTGAAATTTCACACCCAGAACGTAAACATTCTGATCGTTGCTGGGGTCCACTCGCACCTGGCTGAAATACATGGGCCGAGGGTTGAGACTGTTGACTCGCGTCCAAGTTTCCCCACCATCGGCCGAGCGATAGATACCGCCGGTATCGATGCCGTCAGTACCCTGGGAGTCCTGGACGTTTTCGCGTTGTCCGCCGAGCCAGGCGGAATAGGGACGCGCGGCGGGCCGAGGAGCAGCGGGACCGGCTGCATAGGTCAATTCTTTCTTCTCTTTGCCGCGAACGACCGACAGTTTCGCCGCTTGGGTCCGGCCGCGTAGAGCGTCGGCTAACTCTGCTGATGTTTTGACGGCTTTGCCATCGACGGCGAAAATCAGGTCTTCGGCCATCAGCCCAGCGGTAGCGGCTCGCCCCTGGGGTAGCATGGCCAACACCTTGAGACCGTCTTTAGTCTCTTCAACCTTGAAGTCCAGACCACCACGTCGCCCGCCACCGCCGCCGGGTTGTGGACGCTCGCCGAGGGTGACTTCGAGTTTTATGGGTTTGCCGTCGCGTGTCAGTTCCATCTTCACCTTGTCGCCTGGCTTGGCTTGGGCCATCGCCGCAGCCATCGCCTCGCTGCCCTTGAGAGCCTTACCGTCAATCGACAAGACAACGTCGCCTGCTTTCAGCCCCGCTTTTTCTGCCGGACTGTTTTCGGTGACGGCGTCGATTTTCACCCCCTCCTTGACGGCTTCCGTTGTAACGCCCAAATAGCCGGATACTTTGCCCATGCCGATTTTGGCCGAGTCGATCACGGCATAGACAATGTTGGGATTCTTGTGGTAATAGTCCAAACCGATGCGACCCATCTCGCACGTCGGCAATCCCTTGGTGATTTTCTTCCAGGTTTTGCCTCCATCGGTTGTTTTGTGGATGCCGGTGCCTTTGCCCCATTTGCGAACGGGATCATAGGCGTCGTAACCGTCGGGCAATGCTGGTTCCGATGCCCCGCCGGCTCCCGGTCCACGTCCGGTCATAGCTCCAGCGTGGCTGTCGAAGCCGTCGCGTTCGCGTTCCCAGGTGGCGACCAGGAGAGTGTCCGGTTCCGTGGGGTGTATTTTCATCTCGATGATGCCAGTACGGTCATCGACGTACAGCACCTTCTTCCAGGTTTTCCCACCATCTACGGTCTTGTAAACACCGCGATCCTCATTCGGTCCGTAGAGACGGCCCAAGGCACCGACATAGACGATGTCAGGATTGGTGGGATGCACGATGACACGACCAATCTGGAAGGTTTTCTTTAGACCGACATTAGTCCAGGTTTTGCCTCCATCGGTGGACTTGTAAACGCCGTCACCATAAGAGACCGAGTTGCGCGGGTTGCCTTCGCCGGTCCCTACGTAAACGATGTCCTTGTTGGATGGAGCGACGGCCACATCACCAATCGACACGGTCGCTTCGCGGTCGAACTGATGCTCGAAGGTGGTGCCGTTGTTGGTGGTTTTCAGTAAGCCTCCAGAAGCGGTAGCGACATAGTAGGTTGTCGGGTCTGCTTCAAAGACGCTGATGGCGGTGATTCGTCCACCCATGGAGCAAGGGCCGATGCTACGCCACTTCATCGTTTTGGCCCACGAATCCGGCAGCGCAGGCTCGTTGGCGGATTTCGGACCAACCGGCGCTTTCTTGAGTTCTTCAAGTTTCTTGTTGAGTTCCGCGATTTGTTTTTCGAGCGCGGCGATCTCTTGCTCGCGTGGCTCGGCAGCTCCCAGAGTCAGGATACCGACCGTTAGAACGGTCGTAAGCACAAAGCGTGGCACGAATATTCTCCGAAGTGAATTCCCAGAGTTCATTAGTCGAGAATAGCTGATAGAACCGTTGCGTCTAGCCGAAGCGTTGCATCTTGCGCTGTTTATCTTGGCAACTGATCGCTACAGTCGGCAATCAAAAAAATTATGGTTCTTTGGTTCCACCAGCGGGACGGATAGGCCGGATACGTTCCGCTGTCTCGCGAAGATGTTCCAGCAAGATTCGCCGTACCTCAAGAATGGAGAGGGGGTGCTGATGGACTCGAAAGTGATCAGCGGGCACGATCAGTTCACTCGTAGCATCTTGAAGATGGGCACTGGTATACGGAACCACACCGTCACTCGGTTGACGATAGCCGCCGCCCAAAAGACGTTCAATCAGCAATTCGCTGCGCGGACTGACACCGATCACCGAATGATAACGCACGGATGCGGGGCGCGGCCGATGGGCAATAAGCTGCAACGCTGGGGCGTCAGGAGCGAGGAGATCGACGCTGTTCGGCAGGCCATTGTTACGAAACGCTTCCGCGATATTCGGATTATCCTCGACAATGTCTTGCACCGTGGACATGACTCGCTTCGGCATCCCCGCCAAACGAGCGGCTAGGCGTCCAGCAAACGAGGGACTGAGTCGCGATCCACGGTGAGGCGTGCCTAGGAAAATGGCTCGCGTGATGTAGGGTTGCTGTTCAAAATAGAACGTATTGCGTAACTCGGTACGCGAACGTGGCTTGAGTTGGAGCCGATCCAGCGGCTCGGGCGACACAATGCGCCAGAAATCATCGCCGCTGTCGATAGTCAGCAATCGCGAAATCAGCCCGCCCATCGAATGACCGACGAAGACCATCTCGTTCATCGCCGGGTCGCGGTGATGCGGATCGAGTCGATCCCGCAAGGCAGACAGTTCTGCCCGAAGGGAAGCCGCCGTCAGGAGATAGGGCTTACCCGTGGGGTAGAAGTAGACCCAGAACTGATAGCGATCACGAATGACGGGATCGGATAGCAGGTCGTTATACATTGGTGCCCAGGTCGCGGGCGAACTCAAGAGACCGTGGACGAAAACGACCGGAATCTTGCCCTTATGGTACGGTTGCAACGCGTGCAATCCGCCCTGTTCTCCTATCCAGTCGGGCCGAACGAATCCAATCAGCCCTATCCGTTCCAGATCGGTTTGACCCAGGAAAAACGCCAGAGGCGTTGTCAGGTCCGTTTCCAACGGCACCAAGCGGCCACGTACCGCAAGTCGTTGCGTTGTCAGCGGATTGATCAACTCCAGACGGCGTGTTTTGGGGTCGGCGACGGCATCTAGGCCGCCGTCGAAATGGAGAAACGCTGTGGCGGGAAAACTAGCGTCGGCCGGGTGGAAGCCGTGCTCCGGCGGTGGGATGGCCGGATCGCGCGAACCGATCAACGGCACACCTAAGCCGTACGTCCGATGAAGATTAGGCAACCCCGTCACGCGATAGGCTGCACAGAGACGAGCAGGACCGATTTCGTCGAGGCGATAATCGAAACCGGTCGCCGCCAACGGAATGCCTGGATCACGCAGAGGGATAACCCCGGCTTGTTCGCGGGAAGCCAACCACCCGGCCACGGAGGCGTTGTACAATTCACAACCGGCCCGGAATTGCGGGTCGTAGTCTTCGCCGGGATCACGGACAGAACGAAAAAGATAATGATAGGCGTATCCTGCCGCTCGGGCGTAACCTTCGGCGGATTGCACCCGCTCGGCCTGAAGGAACTCCGCCTCGGCCAGAGCGAACAACAAACCAGGCAACGGTTCTTTCTTGGCCTCAGCGAGTAATCGTTCGCGTAGTTGGGGAAGGTCGCCGGGATAGAAGCCGTCGAGGTCGTAACGTCGTAGGAGTTGCAGAGTACGAGCCGAAACTTGACCGGGACGGGGTAAACTATCGACAGAGGTAAACGCCAGAGCGGTACGGTCAACCGGCCGAACGCCGATGCCGTTGCATCCTATCAGGAAGACGAAGCACAGTAGATAGAATCGCCCCCTCATGGGGCGGCAACATAGCGAGTGTTTTGAGCGCGTCAATAGCAGATGCAGATCGGGGACAACGGGCATCAGAGCCGGAAACGTCCGTGACGGCTAATGATGCAGCGCGGCCAGGGGGGGCTTCCCGCTGGGTGCCTCGAATCGTAGCAGTGAGGGAATGATGTTGGATGAGCTATTGACGGGCCGACTGCACCTCTTTCTCGCCTTCGACTGGGGCGAGGAGATCGACTTGGCTCGTGCCAAGCAACAGCGAAACAGCGTTTATCTCGACATGCGTCGTCGTCCGCGAACGCCAGCCAGTATCGCCTACCGTGTTCCGCCCTTGCGGTTCACGCTCGATCCGGTGGTAATCAGCCTGGAAGGGTTGAATACCACGGAGATACGCACGGCCGAAGCGACCGTCTTTGACTTTGGCGGAGTGTCGGTGTCGTTGGCGATTCCCTTCACGATGACTCGTGCCGCACTCCGCGACCTGGCAGCCAAGCTAACTGACCGTTCCAACGCTCAGACCTTGGTGAAGTCGGTAAGAAACTTGCTTGAACCGCTCTATCGCCAGTTGCTCCCGGCCATCGTGCGACCGGACTGGCCCGAGACGTTGTGGGAGGAGTATTTTGTTTTTCAGTTCTCCCCCGGCTCGCTGCTTGTTCCCGAACAGCTCTTGAAAGAGCAATCGGGCTGGATGGCCGGTCTGATTCGTTTGGAAGACGAAGAACTCAGCGATCAGGAGGTGGCCGAGGCTCTGCGGTTGCGGATGCGATATACGACGTACGATCTTTTCGTACCCGATTGGGCGGCAGCGGTGCTGGTGGATCGAGAAGAAGAGTCAGCGGAAACGCTCCAGGCGGTCGAGTTCGCCAATCTGCAACTGCTGGAGTATCGCCATATCGATGCTCGTCTCGATGGTATTCTGAATAGAGCCGAACAACTACTGGGACGCTCGGGCGGACAATGGCTGCCGTTTTTCGGGACGGATCGTTCGGTACGTCTGATGGGCGAGCTAAAGGTAGAAGCCAACAGATTATTCGAGCGTACCGGGAATGTGTTGAAGTTAGTGGGCGATCAATATATCTCGCGTGTCTACCGGATGCTATCGACACGTTTCCACTTACCGGAATGGGAACGAAGTATCTCACACAAGCTGGAGGTGCTCGAAGGCGTCTACACAGTGCTAGCGGACCAAAGCCAGCACTTCCGGTCGGAAATTCTCGAAGTCCTGGTCGTGATTCTCATTCTTACCGAAATCGCGATCAGCATTTTTAAGCATTAACGCCAATCGCAGAAAACAAAGCCGCTAAGGGGGACGTGGTTCGATTAAAGCCAACAACGCGAACAGACGTCCTCAGCGTTGATACGGTTAGAGTGGCTTATTGCGTTGGTCTCTACAGCCTGGCGTGGCAATCGGCCGCACAGGGACGCAGAAGGACGGCCGTGGTGCTTATCCACAACCAATGCCGAACCGCGAGTTGACGACACAATGCTGGGAAAAAGGTCTTTTTGGAGGAAACCGCGAAGAAGCCTTCGATTCCCATCCTGATGTTTCGGGTTCGCGGTCTGTGCTAAGTGGTGAGCCGAGCCGCTCAGACAATCAACGGCTCGGGTTATGATTACTACTTCGCTTTCAAAGAAATAGTCCGCGTCACTCCTTGATGATCGCGCTTCGGACGGTTGGGACATGCAGCCGTCAGGAACACCTTGGGCCAGCAAGGTGGAGAGCGTCGCGAAAATATTGGGTATAATGCTACTCGACGCATTAAATCTTCGTCCGCCGAACGCGAATAAACAGATAGAGGCCCTTTTTTGCGCGAGGTTTTATCGTCATGGCTGCCCCCGTGTTTCTGATCAAGTGCGTGGCGCGTGCCGCCGTCAAGCACGTCGCTAATTTTCTCACCTTCGGCCTGGCGGGTGAAATACTGATCGACGCCTGGGACGAATACCATCGCCAAACGGACGAGTCCAAACGTCGGCAAGAAATCCAAGCCTTGGCCGCGCTGGGACCGCAACAGGCACGCGAAGCGGCACGGCTGGCACTGGCCGAGCTACCGCTATCGAATACGGATCGGCAGCGTATCGAAGATTGTTTGGCCAACGCTCCGGCGGTGGTGCGTCGCAGCCTGCGTTCGCCCCACGATCCGAGCGGGCGGACCATGCAGCCAGGACGGCCGCTTCGGACGGCGGACGATTTGCGAGCGGTGATGCCGTTGGGACCGTCGCGGTTCCGTGCGGGCACGACGTTCGGCGATTACGTGCTGGAAGAGTTGTTGGGTGTGGGCGGGTTCGCGGAAGTGTGGAAGGCACGCAATCCACACATGCCCAACGAACCGCCCGTTGCGCTGAAGTTCATCACGGAACCACAAGCGCAGGAACGCTTGGCCAAACACGAGGCCAAGGTGCTGACCGAGATACAGAAACACAGCCCTGTTGACGGCGTGGTTCGGCTGATCCGCACCCACTTGCATCACCATCCGCCGTGTCTGGAGTTCGAGTACGTCGATGGCTGCGATCTGTCGGCGCTGATACGGGACCGCGGCGAAACGCCGTGGCGTCAGGCGGCAGAGCAGATGCGTGAGTTGTGTACGATTGTCGGTCGGGTGCATCGGCTACCGGGCGGGGTCGTGCATCGCGACATCAAGCCGGGCAACGTGTTGGTACGTGCAAACGGTTCATTCGCTTTGGCGGATTTCGGTATCGGTGGGCTGGCAGTAAACGAGGTGACGACCAAGACGCGACTAGGAACACTGGGCACGGCGGGAGCGGTAGCCGGGGCGTATTCAGCGAATTATGCCAGTCCGCAGCAAATCACTGGAATGTCGGCCGACGTCCGTGATGATGTCTATTCGTTGGGTGTGGTGTGGTATCAACTGTTGGTCGGCAATTTGTTAATGCCCGCACCAACGGGAGCGGCTTGGCGCGGCAAGCTCGAAGCAAAAGGAATGCCGTTGGCGTTGATCAATTTGTTGGGTTCGATGATGGAACACGAACGCGACGACCGGCCAAAGGATGCGGCGGTGGTGGCGAAGCAAATAGAGGAGATATTGACTCCGCCAAAACCCGCGCCGCCACCAAAGCCGACGCCCGTACCACGACTTGACACAGCAAGAATTGATCGCCGAGCGGTCCTAGCGGGGGTTGCGTTAGGCGGTGTAGCTTTAGCAGCAGGGACAATTTTGCTCAGATCACATCCAAAGCCGCCGGAATCGAATTGGCCATCGGGATTACCTGCACCCGTAACGAACAGTATCGGCATGAAGTTTGCTAGGATCCCGGCCGGCAAGTTCATGATGGGGGCGACGAAGGAGTTGAACCCGAACGCCTACGGTGCTGAAAGTCCACGGCACGAGGTGACGCTTACGAAAGCGTTTTACCTGGGGATCTATGAGGTAACGCAGGAGCAGTGGGAGCAGGTAATGAAAAATAACCCCAGTTATTTTAAAGGGTCGCGTCGGCCGGTGGAGAATGTGAGTTGGCATGAGGCGATGGAGTTTTGTAAGCGGTTGAGCGAGTTACCGGCGGAGAAAGAGAAAGGACATTTGTACCGCTTGCCGACGGAGGCGGAATGGGAATATGCTTGTCGAGGTGGGGCTAGTCAATTTAGCATCTATCATTTCGGCAACACCATCACCAAAGAGAACGCCAATTTTAACAGCGACGTTGGCGAAACGACGGAGGTAGGCAAATACGCGCCGAATGCGTTCGGGTTATACGACATGCACGGGAATGTCTGGGAGTGGTGTTTAGACGGGCAACGTATGTATCAGGATCGCGCGGAGACGGACCCGCGTGGGCCGGCTGAGGGTGCGAATCGAGTGATTCGCGGCGGGAGCTGGCTCAACATGAGTTCCTACTGTACGGCATCGTACCGGAACACGCTCGTACCGGATCTCCGGTACTGCTACGTGGGCTTCCGCTTGTTCCGAGTTTCGGTCGGGGAATAGGGAGAGCAAGACAGGCGGAGCGGGCGAAGGTCACGAAG
>RGDT01000161.1 GCA_009918525.1 Planctomycetia bacterium | reverse complement strand
ATCCAACATTTGGTGCCTTCACGTTCTCGAACCGTTGAGCTAATAACACCGCGCCGACAAGGAGCCGTTCATACGTCAGACAGCCAGCCACGTCGTCGGCGTCTGCGGCATCGCTATGGCTTCGACGACAACGAGCGACAAACGCCTCGGGAATTGTTTCGCCCAGTACGTCCGGCGGTGAACCATCTCGTCTGTCCCGAAACCAGGCCGGCGGTGCAGCCCGAGGCGCGGCACGCTCCACCAATCCCGCCGCCAAGGCCAAACACTGACCGATGGTTCCGGGAACTTGATCCGTCGCGAAGCCGAAGCGTTGCTCGATCTGAAGCGACAATTCCATCCGGTCCAGACTGTCCAAACCCAAGGCATCGAGCGTCGTCTCGGGCGACAGCTGGTCTTCCGCGAGTGGCCGCTTTATCTTCTCTTCCAAGATGAGTAGCACTTCAGCCCGTACTTCGCTTTTGACACCAGTCAGGTCGGCTTCCGCCAATCCGGCCCGTTTCGGATAGTCATAAGTCCGTGGTCCAAAGGCAAAATGGTATGGCACATAACTCGGGGATTCGGGCCCCTCCGCGTTGTACCATCGCTCGAAGAAGGCATTTACCTCATTGCGATTACCGCGCGGAAGATGCGAGCGGTCGAGTCGCTCTACGGTCAATGTGATGTCACGCCGTGGGGTAAGAAAAACAAAGTTTCCCAACAATGTGCCCAGGCCACCCAACAACCGACCAGTCAAGTTCGGCAGTCTGCCCGTGTAGGCGAACGAAAACATACTACCCCACAGGCCGCGTGTACGAACGAGAATAATTACCGCATCGGGGACAGCCTCCAGAATGTCGTACAGTGCTCGCGCTCCGCCCAGGATTTCGACGCCGCCGCGCTGCAATCTTCCGCTAGGCCAAAGGATGTGATTGTTGCCCGCTTTCAGGCCATCAATAATTGCGCGTACAGACGATTCCGCTGTCTGGCGAGCGGCACTAGAGGCGGATTCCATGTCCGGCACACGCAGAGCATCGAGCAGAATCATGAATGGCCACATCAAAAAGTTGTCGAAAGTCCCCTCGAACACAAGGGGACGCGGCTGCAACCTCGGCCCTAGTTGCGATAACACAATCATCGGATCGGTGTAAGCGGGATGATTGGGCAGAATCAACACCTTATCGCGTCGTCCTAGGCCCGAAAGAGCTGCGATATCCCGAACGCGAACGCGATAGCGTAGCGATAATAGCAAACGGGCCAACGACCAAACCAGCCAGCGTAGGTAGGCCATGTCTCGTCCACCTCTGTTTCGATTCATCCGGCGGGTGGGGTGTGTCAGCGCCCCGATTCGCGTCCCGAACCGGGTCGTTGACACGCCCCACTCGCCAAGCATTTACGATACACGCAAACCTTTGGGCACGACCAGCGGTTCCACTACCGCGAACAATCCCTGCATCGCCAATGCCATCAGGGCCGCTGGGATGGCTCCAGATAGGATCATCGGTATGTCATCCAGTCGGATGCCCGTGAGTATCGGTTGGCCGTATCCGCCCGCGCCGATAATCGCGCCGATGGTCGCGGTACCGACGTTGATGACCGCTGCCGTCTTGATTCCCACCAGAATACTCCGCGATGCCAACGGCAACTCGATACGCCAGAGCCGGGCTTGTCGCGATAGACCGATGACCACGGCCGATTCTTTGAGAGCCAGCGGAATATCTTTCAATCCTTGGTAGGTATTTCGGACAATCGGTAACAAACTATAGAGCAACAATGCCGCCAAGGCAGGCCACAATCCCAGACCCAACACGGGTATAACAAAAACCAATAATGCCATAGACGGGATCGTCTGAATAACGCCGACCGTGGCGAGGATCAGCGTTCCCAACCGAGGCCGAGTATAAGCGAGGATTCCCAAAGGAATAGCGACGGCAACGGACAACGCGAGTGAAACGATGACCAACAACAAGTGTTGCCAGGTCGCACTCACCATCCCCGAAGCCAGACGACCCCAACGCGATTCGCCGGTCGGTAAGTTCAAGCCGAACGTCTCGTTCAGGAACTCGGCGGCAACAACGGTTTCGGAAACACGGTTGATCCGAACATTTGCATTAAGACGCAACATGAGTTGCGTGTCGATCTTGCCTTCTAATTCTTTTAATACCTCAACCGCCTTGGTCGGAAGGTCGGCCCGATAAAGGTACACGGCGTGATACACGGGCATGATGCCGCGATCGTCTTCTAGTTTGACCAGGTCATATTGGGCGATTTCCGAATCGGTGCTGTAGAGGTCCGTCACATCGTTTTTGCCGCGTACTAACCCTGCCATCGCTGTCTCGTGGTTCATCCCTAACGCCACCTGAGGCAATCCGTAGCGAGCTTTGATCAGCGGCCAACCGTCCTTTCGGCCTAGAAATTCGCTACTAAGGGCGATGTTGAGATCGGGATGTTGTTCTAAGTCGCTGAGTTTTTTCAAGCGACGAGTGCGGGCCAATTCGCGGGTGACACCGATTTCGTAGTTATTGATAAATCCCAATCGTTGGCCCAGGACGAGATTCTGTTCCGCCAGCCTAGCACGAACTTCCTGCTCGTTGGTCGGTCTTTTGTCGGCGAGCAATTCCTGCATCAGCGTTCCGGTATACTCGACATAAACGCTTATCGTGCCGGCCTTGAGGCCGTTGTAGACAACCGGAGTACCACCGAGTTCAGCCTTGTGCTCGGCACGGATTCCGCGAACTTCGAGAAGTTGGCGGATGATTTCGCCTAAAACGACGGACTCCGTAAAGGCTTTGGAGCCGACAACGACCGTTTCGGCAGTAAAGGCGGGCAGCCCGCTGAGATGCAAAACGGCAAGGATGAGGCTGCTTCTCATGGGTTGACTCCCGCAAGGGTCAGTAAACGCTGTGCGGTGATGAACCGGCGAACGAAATCGTTAGCGGGACGATGAATGAAGTCGTCGAGACTCCCGGCCTGTACGACGCGGCCTTCGCCTAGGAGTAAGATGCGATCAGCGAAAAAGCCCGCTTCACCCATGTCGTGCGTGACCATGACGACAACCTTCTTTAGACGGTCGAAAATATCTTTGAGGTCTTGTTGTAAATCGGCCCGAACCAACGGATCGAGTGCGCCCATCGGTTCGTCGAGCAGCACCACCGATGGATCGAGCATCAACGCCCGCATGATGCCGACCCGCTGACGTTGACCGCCGCTCATCTGCGTTGGATAGCGGGCGAGCAATTCCAAAGGCAACCGAACCAGATGGGCCAATTCCGCCACCCGTGTCTGAATGCGTCTTTGGTCCCAATTCAAATAGTCGGCCATGATAGCGACGTTATCGCGTCCGGTAAGATGCGGAAATAGTCCGCCATCTTGCAGGACATAACCGAACCGTGAGCGAAGTCTTAAAAGTGTCTGTTCCGTGAGTTGTTCGCCGTCGAGCCAAACGGTACCAGCATCGGGCGATACGAGTCCGACGATAATTCGCAACAGCGTAGATTTCCCACACCCGGATGGCCCAATCAAGACAACGGTTTCACCGGGTGCGACCGTGAGAGAAGTAGGCTGCAAAATAATTCGGCCATCGTACGACTTGGATACGCCAGAGAGTTCGAGCATCACCACCTCCAGCACCTTGGCGAAATGATCGACCGGCGTTAAAGGAATAAGCCGTCCGTAGCCTTTGCCACTACAATAAGCGGCATCCCTGACGCCCCGTGATTGATTATCTGAGAGGAGATTGGAATGGCCACACCAACCGCGACCGGCAGTACGGCAAAGATGTACATCGATGGAAAATGGTGTGATGCGGGCACGGGGCAGACTCACGCCGTCATCAACCCAGCGACCGAAGAGACGATCCGCGAAGTCGCCTATGGAAACCGGGGCGATGCTGCTCAAGCGATCGCGGCGGCGGCGAAGGCGATGCCTGAATGGATGAAACGAACCGCCTACGACCGAGCCAGGATATTGAAAAAGACCGCCGACTTGATGCGTGAACGGGCCGACTCGATCGCTCGCACACTGACCATGGAGCAAGGGAAACCATTAGCCGAAGCCAAGGGCGAAGTGCTGCACAGTGCGGATACGTTTGAGTGGTTTGCCGAGGAGGGCAAGCGTGCCTATGGTCAGGTGATACCTAATTCGTTACCGGGCAAACGGCACTTGACGTTCAAGCATCCCGTGGGTGTCGTGGCAGCGATCAGCCCGTGGAATTTTCCGATCACCTTGCAAGCACGCAAAATCGCCCCGGCGTTGGCGGTGGGCTGTACCATTGTGTGCCGACCGGCGAGCCAGACGCCCTTGTGTCTCATCCAAGTTTTCGAGTGTATGGTGGATGCCGGTCTGCCGGCCGGAGTGGCCAATCTGGTTATTGGGCCTGGCCAAGAGTTAGCCGATGAATTTTTGGAAAACCCTGTCGTGCGCAAGATTAGTTTCACCGGCTCCACGGAAGTCGGGAAGATGTTGATGCGGCGAGCAGCCGACCACGTGAAGCGGTTGAGTCTGGAGTTGGGGGGACACGCGCCGTTCATCGTGTTTCCCGACGCCGACCCGGAAGCCGGGGCAAAAATCGCGGTGATGGGTAAGTTTCGCAACAACGGACAGGTGTGCATTGCTCCGAGTCGTTTCTACGTCCATAGTGATGTTCGCAAGAAATTCACCGAGGCGGCGGTGGAGTTTGCCAAAGCTCTCAAGGTCGGCAACGGCCTGGACACCGGGATTGAAGTCGGGCCTATGTTCGAGAAAAAGGCGCTTTCGACTACTCAGGCTCTGGTCGATGACGCGAAGCACTGCGGCGCAAAAATTCTAACAGGTGGTAAACGGAGCGACCGTTTCGACAAAGGTTACTTCTTCGAGCCGACGGTACTGAGCGAAGTGCCTGATAGTGCCAAGATGATGACCGAGGAGCCGTTCGCCCCGGTCATGCCGATTGTGGATTTCAATAATCTTGACGCCGTCATAGCGGCAGCAAATAACACACGCTATGGGTTGGCCGCTTATGTCTTCACCAACGATTTGACAACAGCGTTCAAGATGGCCGAGGGTATCGAGGCAGGCATCATCGGGGTGAATGACCCGGTGCCGGCAACGCCGCAATGCCCGTTCGGCGGGATGAAGGAAAGCGGTTTGGGTCGGGAATTGTCGCACGAAGGACTGGAAGCGTATTTAGAGACGAAGTACGTAGCCATCAAACTTCGCGATTAATCGGTTTGAAGCTTGTTGCACGGCGGGAAAGATGGTAGCGTATATAGAGTCTCCACCCCGCCGTACCTCTTGTTGACCCTGAATCCGTGTCTGGCCGGAAAGGATAGTCAATGCAAAACCCCTCTGGACCATGGTCACGCCGTGATGTGCTCAAGGTGGGCAGCCTGGGATTAGGCGGTCTGTCGCTCCCCACGTTGCTGCGTGCTGAAAGAGACGCGGGTATCACCCGGTCGCACAAAGCGGTGATCATGATTTACATGGTCGGCGCACCACCGCACCAGGATATGTACGACCTCAAGACCGAAGCCCCCGCAGACATTCGCGGCGAATTTAAGCCGATCAACACCAGGGTGCCGGGCATTCAGATATGCGAGCATTTGCCTAAACTGGCGTCGATCATGGATAAGCTGGTTCCGTTGCGATCGGTCTATGGTTCGCCGAACGGGGACCATGACTCGTTCATCTGCTACACCGGTCGTCCAGCCCCCCGACAACCACCTGGCGGTTGGCCCTCGATCGGTTCCACCATCTCCAAGGTGCTGGGACCGACTAGCCCGGCCATTTCTCCGTTCTTCGGGTTGGCTCCCGATGCCGGACACCCCCCCTACGGTTCACCCGGCCATCCCGGATTTCTGGGCGTGGCACACGCGGCGTTTCGTCCTTCGGGACCGATCCGCGACTCGATGAAGCTCAACGAGGCCAATGCCCTGCACTTGTCCAGCCGTAAGGGACTGTTGGCAGCGTTCGACAGTATCCGCCGCGACCTTGCCACGGGCAAGTCCATGGACGGGATGGACGAACTGGAACGTCAAGCCCTGGACATCCTGACGTCGAGCAAGATGGGTGAGGCGTTGGACCTGTCCAAAGAACCGCGTGCCATCCGCGAGCGATACGGCAAGGGTGATCCCAACCGCTACGGCGACGGTGCGCCGCGTAACCTCGAGCACTTCTTGATGGCTCGACGGTTGGTAGAGGCCGGAGCGCGAGTGGTAACACTGAATTTTGGTCGATGGGACTTCCACAGTAGCAATTTCAGCGAGTGCAAGAATACGCATTTCCCGTGGTTTGATCATGGGATGCACGCACTGATCACTGATCTCCACGAACGGGGATTGGACAAGGACGTAGCGGTCGTGGCCTGGGGAGAATTCGGGCGAACGCCGAAAATTAACAAAGATGCCGGACGTGATCACTGGCCGCAGGTCGGCGGCGGGTTGATTGCGGGGGGCGGATTCCGCACGGGCCAAGTTATCGGGGCGACAGATCGTCACGGGGCGACGATTGCCCGCAGGCCGGTCCATTTCGGGGAGGTTCACGCCTCGTTGTACCGACACTTCGGCATCAACCCGCGCGGCGTGACGTTGACGGACCACAGCGGTCGGCCGCACTATCTGGTCGATGATTGGCACCCGCTGCCAGAATTGAGCTGAACAGGGTGAGGCGAGCGGGGCGTGTCAACGCCCCGCTTCGGGAAGCAAACCGGTGAGTGCCAACGCCCCGCTCGCTGGATGGAGCGGAGCGTTCACACACACCGTTCGCCCGATCGAAAAATCACACGAACGCCGAAAACCAACCAAGTTGCCGAACGGTATCCCTGGCCGCAGGAATGAGGTCGTTGTCTTCAGAGGCTCATCGACCATCTGAATGGTTGATATACTGGCGATATGAATACCGCGACTTGTCCGTTCTGTAATTCTCTCGTCAGCGTTCCAACCGGAATGGCGCAATGTCCTCGCTGCGGTGAAGAGTTTCGTGCCGAACGGGCACCTTCCGAACACACCACCCCACAAACAGACTCACGAGAGGGCTTCCCCTCTTCTGATAGTATCGCGATAGCAGACGAACGTCCGTCCGGCGAGCAGGGTGCGTCAACACCCCGAGTCGCCGCCCCTATCGCGGCATTGACAGACTCCACTCGCCGGATCTCGGCACGAGACAAACCGCTCGCGCGGAACCGTTTGGTCGGTGGGATCGTCTTAGGGGTCATGATCCTCATGGGTGGGATCGGCCTGACTTATGCTCTATGGACCGTGCAAACACGACGCGAACACGACAAAGCATTACCCCGTTCCTCACGACGTCCCCTCTTGCCGGCGTTTCTCGGCAAGCCAAGCTCCGAACCGACGCTTCCGGCCCGACTCGACGCGCTGAACTATTTACCGGCCGGTTGTACTTTCGTGGCTGCGGTTCATGGGGGCGACCTGCTGGACAGCCCGATCTATGAGCGTCTCAAGGCTTTGCCCCTCAAGATCGGCCCCACCGAATGGGGTGAGTTGGGAAAAGGTGGGCTTCCCTCCTTGGCTCCGATTCGCGAATGGTCGCTGGATGTTGTTGAACAATGGCTAGGGATACCCGCTGGAAACATTGACCATCTCGCCGTGGGCAGCGTACTGGAGACGGAAGGAGTGGCGACGCTGACGCCTCCAACCGTGCTGGTCATCCGCACACGCGACGCGGTCGGTATCAATCGGTTGCGAGAAACTCTTCACGCCGGCACCGCTCGCGAGAAACCAACGCCTGACGGCGCGACACGACTGGTGTCGTCAGCCCGTATGAAGGATGTGCCGCTCAATCTGTGGATTCCGAACGCCAATACGGTAGTTCTTGGTCTGTTCACGGACTTCCAGACAATCCCTTCGAAGCCCTCCCATGACCATTTACGTATTGCAACCGAAACAAGGCAGCTAATAGAGCAACGCTTAACGGCCGGTACGGTGGCTTGGGTAGCCCTAAGTGTCAGTGATTGGAAGGCATCGCCGTTGTTGTCGGTGGTACCGGGATTGAAGTCGCTACCATGGGGCGAGCGTTCAGACGCTGTCAAGGCGTTGGCAATCGGCGTTCCGCGGGAACGGCCGCTACGTATCCAGATGGCCATTCGTGCGAGTAATATTGCACAACTGGAAGAGAGTGCCGTCAAAGATCGTCGAATGAAAACGGCGCGAGAAGGAGAATGGCTTACCATTCAGTTCGAGCCGTAACAGGTGAGAAGGAACTTCCCTCTTGAAGCCGGTTAGAGACGAAATAATCTCCTTGTAGAAAGCCTTGGTCAAGGGATTCGTGTCTATCGCTCGCCGTATGGTGTGTCTATCATGTTACCGCTAATTCTGCTATTTGCCGCCGAGATAGTTTTCACCGACGTGAACAAACTGACGGTGGAAGGACGAGCTTGGACCGACTTGGCGGCCCCGTTCGACCGGCTGCCGGCCAGTGCCCAAAAAACCGTTCGCCCGGCGGTCTGGTCGCTGTCGCGTCATTCAGCGGGGATGGTTGTCCGTTTCCGCAGCGATGCGACAACGCTATCCGCACGATGGACAGTGACCAACGAAAATCTCGCCATGCCTCACATGCCCGCCACAGGTGTGAGCGGTCTGGATCTGTATGTACGCGTAGGCTCCAAGTGGCGTTGGTTAGCCAACGGCCGACCGACCGCGAAGATGAACACCATGACCGTTAGCGGACTTGCCTCAGACACCGTTCGCGATTACTTGCTTTATTTGCCGCTCTACAACGGGGTATCATCCGTCGAGATTGGCGTGCCAGAAGGGTCGAAACTCGAAAAACAGCCTTCGCCCGGGAAACCAATCGTCTTTTACGGAACGTCGATCATCCATGGTGCCTGTGCATCCCGGCCTGGAATGGCTCTCCCCGCCATCCTCGGCCGACGGTTGGAACGTGCGACGGTGAATCTGGGATTCAGCGGCAACGGAAAGCTCGAACCCGAATTAGCACGACTGATGGGCGAGATTGACGCGGCAGCGTACATCGTCGATTGCTTGCCCAACTGCTCGGCGGCAGAGGTCGCCGAACGAACAGGCCCTTTTGTCCGCGAATTACGCAAACACCGCCCGCACACCCCGATTGTCCTGGTTGAAGATCGTACCTACGCCAACGCTCACTCGCTGCCGGCCGTCGCGAAGCGCAATGCCGACAACCGAGCCGCATTACGTAAAGTCTTCGACGAACTAACCTGGG
>RGDT01000017.1 GCA_009918525.1 Planctomycetia bacterium | reverse complement strand
TCTGGTGGCGTTGGTTTGGCAGTCGAGACAAGCGGATTGGCCGTGTTAGGCTGGCTCAAGGGGCAGCGTTCCGAATTCAATGGGAACATTGATCGTGCCATTCGCTGGATCACCAGCCAACGACAAGGTGGCGGTGCCTTTGGATCGACCCAGGCAACCATCATCGCCTTGAAGGCGTTGTTGGCTCACTCGCGAACGGCTCCCCGGAACGTCAAAGAAGGGGAAATGAAATTATTTGTCGGAGATACCGAAGTCGGCCGAACCCGTGTGACGCCGACAGCGGGTCCAATTATTTCGCTGGAGATGATGACTCCCGAGGCTCTGCTGAAGCCTGGCCCGAACATGCTTCGCATCGAGATGACGCCAGCCACAAATGTCATGCCTTATACTCTCAGCTGGAATTATCGTGCCGTAAAGCCGGAAAGTGAAGCCGATCCACTGGTGAAGCTAACGACCACACTGGCGAAGACTCAGATGAAAGAGGGCGAAACCGTTCGTCTGATGGTGCGTGTTGAAAACACGAGCGAAGATAAACAGGGGATGGTGACGGCAATCATCGGCCTTCCGGCTGGCCTTGCTCTTCCGGAAAACCTTGAGCAATTGCGAGGATACAGTAAATCGCCCACAGAAGGAGAGGCACTCATCAGTGCGTTTGAAGTATCCGGACGCGAGTTGGTGCTTTACTGGCGGTCGATGAAGAAGGGGCAGTCGATCGAAGTCCCGCTGGATTTGATCGCCAAGGTTCCCGGTACATATCGCGGGCCGGCAAGTCGAGCCTATCCGTATTATAATGCTCGAGCAAAACACTGGACGGATCCGATATCTGTGCAAATTGATGAATAGACGAGATTGGTTTATGTGGTAGATTGATTCCTATGTATGAGACATTCGATCACACCGCTGATCTCGGTTTACGTGTGCGAGCGGCCGACCTGCCAACGCTTTTCGCGGAGGCGGGTTGTGGCTTAACGAGTTTGATTGTAGAAGACATTAGTACCGTCAAAGAAAAGGTTAAAGTAGAATTAACCTTGCCATGCGAAGAGACGGAGTTTTTATTTTTCGATTGGTTAAATCTGATTTTACTTCGTTTCGAGAACGATAGGCTTTTGTTGTCTCGTTTCGAGGTGCAAATGGACGAAACCGGAATACGGTCTATCGGTTATGGTGAACCGATGGATCGTACTAGACACGAGCCAGGGCATGAAGTGAAGGCGATTACGTATCATGGACTTCGCGTAGAGCGTGAGGGTAGTGGTTGGTTAGCCGAGGTTATCGTAGATATTTAAGCAACCATAAAAACGATTTCTTGAGCGTGAAATGACCGCTATCCAATCTCGTTGGCAGGGTTGGAGTGATGCGACAATTCCGAATTAGTATACTATTTCCTAGCATTGCAACTGGATCGGTTCATGCCAATCAATGGCAGTAGGATGAGTCACATCTCTGTTTGTTAACAGTCCAGATAATGACACAAAATAGAAAGCAGTCACAAGCTATAGAGAAGAATTTAAGGAAGGAAGAAAGCTTATTTAACAATAAGCATGCTGGGGTACTAGGATTTGAACCTAGACAAACTGATCCAGAGTCAGTTGTGCTACCGTTACACCATACCCCAATCATACAACTAACTACCACGCATGGTATCCGTCTTGCTAACTGAAGTCAAGCCCGTGGCAAAAGGCGTAAAAGCAGGAAAAACGGGAGTAATTGTCAAATGCCTTACTTCATCTAGCCTATTTTTGAACCAATGATCACCCATCCTTTTTCTCGCTAAGTTCCATTGGATTTCCTAACTTGTTACCTTTTTTTGGCTCCGAACTCGGCTTCGGTACGCTTTCCGTTTTTTTCTTGTCTTCGTTGTCTGCCTTTTTTTTATCTTCAGAGGGTTGTTTCTTCTTAGCTTCTTCGTCAGCTTTCTTCTTGGCGTCAGCGGCTTCTTTGTTTTTGGCGTCTTCATCCGCCTTTTTTTTCATCAGGGCCTCATCCGCCTTTTTCTTCGTCTCATCCTCGACCTTCTTTTTTTCGTCCTTCATAGGCTTAACAGGTTCTGAGGGCTTCGCGGGGCTAGTTTTCGCTTCGCCAAAACCGGGTTTCGGCTTCAATTCCGTGCGTATTTTGTCCAAGGCTGCACGCAAAGCAAACGCCTTACGCCAAGTGACAGGCTCTTTCTCCGCGACGTCTAGTTTTTCTTCGATCTCTTTAACTAGCCCAGCCCGATGGGTGAGCAGCGGACGTATCGTCCGAAGTGTTCCTTCAAACAGGCGATAACATCCAGCAATATCACCGCCGTTATAGAGATCAACTCCCTTATTGATGACTTCCTTGAGATTGATGTACAAAATATTCTCAACCGACGCGATGCTATCAACGGCTTGAAAAGCTGTTGATCTCGAGTTGCCGATCACTACGCCGAACAAGGTTAAAAGCATAGCAAGTCGATGCGTCGTCTTCATCGTAGTACACTCCTAGGGCGAACCGGGGCTGGGATGACTTTAGCCCCTTGGTGGGAGATGATAGCGTACAATGTCACGATACGAAAGGGGTCAGTGATACACGCAGCTGATTCCGCGCACGATACAACAAGCTCTTGGCCGCCTTGGGTGTCATCTCCAACTCAGCCGCCACCTCGGCGTAGGTCTGGTTTGCGAATGTGTGTAGTTCAACCGCAGTTCTCGAACGTCCGACTAGACCAGCTACGGCATTGCGAACGTGTTCGGCGACTTCTGCTCGTTCCACGCCGATCCAAGGCTCGCCCACGCGATCTGGCTTAGCCCCTTCTAGTAATAGTTGACTTGAAGGCTTGCATAGATCCAGTTGTACGCTCGGACGTCGACGACGCGATCGTTGAGCATTACGAGCCACGTTATGTGCAATATGAAAGATCCAGGTTGCGAAGCGTGCTCGGGGCTGATATCGCACGCGGGAACGGTACAATCGCAAAAAAACTTCCTGCGTTAGATCCTCCGCCTCGGACCGATCGCGCATTTGCCGACAAAAGAACGAGAAAACCCGACCGGCATAGCGTTTTCGCAATTCGCCGAATGCAGCTTCATCTCCTTGTTGGACGCTCTGCATGAGATGAACTTCGGGGTCTTCACGCCAGCTAGCTGTTGATCGACCAACCGATTCACGAGACCCAGTTTTCAACGACATGACGAGTTCGACTCCTCTCGGATCACTGGTAAATCGACCCGGAACCTCGTTCCATTACCTTCCTCGCTCTGAACGTCGATTCGTCCCGACATCAGATCGATGTATTCCTTAACAATTGCCAAACCTAAACCGGCGTTTAATCCATCGGTATGTCGGGAGGGATCGGCACGAAAAAACCGCTCGAAAATGCGTCCCTGAACTTCGGTGGGAATACCAATTCCTGTATCCTTGACTTCCACCCGAACATGGCCGTTCTCGCGTGCCACACTCAAGTCAATTTGACCACCGGGCCGGTTGTACTGGACGGCATTATGAAGGAGGTTGTTCACGATCTCACGCAACTTGTCGGGATCCGTGTTCAAGCGTGCTTCACCGGGAGACACTCTATGAGTCACGGTTAGGCCAAGTCCCGAAGCTTCGGCGAGTGGACGGACCACTGCGGCACACTGTTCGGCTAGTTCGGCAACATCAACCGGTTGAGGCCGATATAACGCAACGCCTGAATCTAATCGAGCGAGGGTAAGTAAACGCTCGATCGTTTGATTGATTTGTTTGGCACTGGCCTGACAATCCTGAATCATTTCACGATATTCGGCAGGACTTCGATCCTTGCGTAGGGCGAGGTCCGCTGTCATTAGTATGGAAGCTAGCGGAGTGCGAAGTTCGTGGGAAATATCGGCAGTCGCCTGTTTCTCGCGAGTAAAGGCATGCTTCAATGCAGCCAGGGTGCCGACCAGTTTGTCTACTACGGGTGTTAACTCCGATGGTAAGTTTGAACGGTCAACGGCAAGCTGGAAATCGCGGGCCGATACTTGACTGACGGCATCCGATAATCTTCGTAATGGTAAAAGTCCCAGCCACACCATCCAGAAAGTACCCGCTACCGTTGCTGTGAGGGTTACGATGGCTATCGCTGTTAATCGATTCCATAGGCGGCTGAGGGAAGATTTGGTCTCCGCCCGAACGGTGGCATATTCTTCGTCGCGTTCGGCCATTAGTTCATCAAGTCGGGTATTAAGCCCACTGAGATCGGCAGCCACTTGGAGAACAATAAAGAATGACTCTCGAGGTCGGGGTGGGCCCGACAACCCGGGACGAGGCGGAGAAAATCGAGGCGGTAGCCGTGTAAATAGTCTACGGGGACTTGCCTTTACGCGCACTCGACGGACTTCATGACCTGGGGTCAATTCGATTGTATCCGGCTCCCAGTGCAATGCTTGATCAGCGGCGAAGTCGCCAGGGGCGGGGAAGGAACGATCCCCCAAGGAAACGGAGCGTAAAGGGCGGGTCCACGGGTCATTACTGTCTATCTGATAGTAGGGTTCACGATCGAAACCACCTTGGGGTAACAGTAGCTCGCTGTCATTCAGTTTGACCGAGTTCAATCCTAATCGCCATATCTCCCAGGCGAACAGGGCAGGTGGATGCAAACCGAACCCTTCGCGTCCATTACCGCGTGGTTGGGTTTGAAGTAGCCAAGGGGCAGCAACGAGATGGGCCATCGGACCGGTAGGGGTCGTTATCGCACCCAAACAGTGAAGCGTGCGATATTGAAGTGAAGTCCAATCGGTTTCGACCTGGACCCGGCCAGCTAGGGCCAACGCTCGCTCCAGAAGGCGATCATCGAGTTGTTTACTTTCCGTAGCACGACGCGCTTCGTAGCGTGCCTCAATCAATTGCAAGGTTACGCGTTCTTTGTCCGCGAGCGTGACACTGGCTGATTGGTATACCAACAACCAGGCTCCGCTCATGGCCAGTGCGAGAAGCCCGAGGAAATAGCCGACGAGCGATAGACGGATTGATCGCATAGATCAGGTCTCCCCGCGCATCATGTAACCTTCACCCCAGCGTGTGAGGATCAGTGGCGGATCAAACCCCTTGTCAATCTTGTTGCGGAGGTAACGAATATAGACATCAACGACGTTGGATGTACTTTCATCCTGTTCGTTGTAAAGATGCTCCCAAATCATGCTCCTTGTAGCAACTTTTCCTCGATGGAACGCCAAAAATTCTAGCAAAGCATATTCTCGTGGTGTTAAAGCGATGGATTGACCAGCTCGCTTTACCATCCGCGACGAAGTATCAATTTCCAGGTCGAAAACACGAATCACTGGATCTTTAACCTGATGCTCCCGTCGGATAAGTGCTCGTAAACGAGCTAGCAATTCGCCTAACTCAAACGGCTTCGTGAGGTAATCGTCAGCCCCAGAGTCCAGTCCTTTTACTTTGTCGTCAACCGTCGAGCGAGCCGTCAAAATCAACACATGAGATTTCAGACCATCTTTACGCCAATTTTGCAACAAGGTAAGACCGTCCACATGGGGCAACATTACGTCCAAAACGATGACATCGTAGGACGTGGAGCGTGCCTTGACGTCGGCGTCGGCACCATCCGCCGCCCAGTCAACTGAATACCCTTCTTCTTCAAGACCTTGACGAAGCGCGCGAGCAAGGGGTTTGTGATCTTCAACAAGTAGAATTCGCATTTCGGGTGGCTCCGGATTCGGAACACAGTTGACCTGGGGCTGATCGAGTGGACGATTCAGCAGCCGTTCATTTAACCGTGAACCATTCAGGGAGGAAGCCACTGTATTCATGGTCACAATGTACCGCTGGTGTTGTCACGATTCACAATGAAGACGAGGGACGTGGGAACAGACAGGGGTACCGATCTTGCCCGAATCCCCCGTACCCTCGCTTAAATATCTTAAACATTCGCCTATTAAACCATCATGAGAGTTGCGGATACCCCGCGACCTCGTGACGGTTAACTGCTAGAATAAAAATATGATTCAGCTGGAATGTCCTTATTGCGGTACATCTTTCCAACCGCGATCCGAGTCATCGCGATCGGCTAGTCGTTGTCCATCTTGTCGCCGAACCTTGGAGTCACCGCCAAGTGGTAGCACGAGAGACGAACAGCATTCGAGTGGATCCTGTGAAGGTTCATCATCAGCAGATAGCGGATTACTCCGTAAACCCGAAGCGCCGGACGAACTGGGCCGGCTGGGTAATTATCGCGTCCTGCGAATTATTGGGTCAGGCTCGATGGGAACGGTGTACGAAGCGGAAGACCTTAAGTTGTACCGTCGCGTTGCCCTAAAAGTAATGAAGAAAGCCCGTGCCCGTAAGATCACCAATCGTGAACAGTTTCTTCATGAAGCTCGCGCAACCGCTAAAATCGAACATGATCATATTGTCACGATCTATCAAGTCGATGAAGATGCTGGGGTGCCATTTCTAGCTATGAAACTACTGGTCGGGGAATCGCTCGAAGACCGTCTCTCCCGCGAAGCTCCCTTGCACCCGGCGGAGGTCATTCGTATTGGCCGAGAAGTGGCGGAAGGACTGGAAGCGGCACACGAACGCGGTCTGATTCATCGAGATATCAAGCCAGCCAATATTTGGCTGGAGGAAGGACGCGACCGAGTTAAAATCGTAGATTTCGGATTAGCGCGTTCAGCAGTCGATTCAGAGGCGGATGAAGCCGAGAAAAACTACCTGATCGGCACGCCCCTCTACATGTCGCCGGAACAGGCAAGGGGCAGTGAACTTGACACTCGAACGGATTTGTTCTCGTTGGGAGCTGTGCTTTATCGAGCGTCAACCGGTAGGCTGCCTTTTCAGGGACGTACGGCGCGGTCGGTCATCGAGGCGGTTAAACGCGAAACTCCTCCACCTCCTCGACAAGTCAACCCTTCTGTGCCGCCCTATCTGTCGCGATTAATCATGGATTTGCTGGAAAAATCGCCCGATAACCGTCCCTATTCGGCGCGATCGCTGATCACAGCATTAGACGAGGCATTAGATCGGGTCGATGAAAAACCTCCCGAAAATGAGCAACCAGTTGAACCGGAAGTCGAAGAAGTTCAAGATAAACCTCGAAAAGTGCGTCGGCCTAAGCCATCGCGTCCAAAACGTAAAGGACCGACAGAATACACGTTAGAGGGTAAAGTTATTTGGTGGTCGATCTTTGTCTGTATCTTCGTCGCGATAGTCATCGCTATTGTTCATGCGGTTAGACTTTATCTTGCAAAACGCGACGAACCTGCGGCAATGCACATTCGTCCCGAACCGTGGATTGATCTATCTCCATCGACGACTGCACGAGGGTAGAAGATGGCCGAAGGACCGAATCTGGACGTGTTAGCGGTTGCTCCGCATCCAGACGACTTGGAAATACTTTGCGGCGGGACTCTGGCCAAGTTGGTGCTACAAGGGCATCGGGTCGCCATTCTGGACCTGACGACCGGAGAGCCGACCCCCCGCGGCACTATTGAATCGCGAGCAGCAGAAGCCGAAGAAGCCAGACGAATTCTCGGTATACCGCAACGTCTAAATCTCGGCTTACCCAATCGCGAGTTGATGGATTGTAGTGTTGTGATTGGGGCGGCTGGAAGGACGCCGGCGGCTTCACCGGATCATTATCAGGGGCAGCTATTGATTGAGGCGGCGCGTTTTTGGTCGCAGCTAACGAAATGGGACGACCGCTTTGAAAATACGCTTCCCTGGCGAATTGGTCACTTCGTTTATGCTTGTTTTCCCTTCGATGCGGAAGTACGCCATTGGCCGGGTAGTTTCGTGATCGACATTTCCGATACTTTCGAGCAAAAAATGCAGGCTGTGAAAGCGTACCGTTCGCAATTCGACGAGACGCGGTTTGATCGCGTGCGACATATGATTGAGGCTCATAATGCCACAGCGGGCAGCCGTTGTGGATTTGCATACGGCGAGTCATTCCATCTGCCTCAACCCGTGGGCGGGGCGGATTTGTTCGCGTTAGTGACGGGTGCAAAAGCCTCCAGCACAGCTCCGGTTCCGTTGCCGGGTCAACCCCCGCCACCGCTGAAATGATGATGTTTTGTTTCGAATCTATGGGAAGTATTTGCTTTATGCCCGACCGCGATCAGGTGCGACAACTTGTTTTCGATGCCGTACATTCGGCCGATTTTGTGCGAGCGACTTTTGCGGGCGCTACTCGTGCCGCTCGCTGTCCTTGGCGTCGGGTGGTGGTGCGACCGATTGAACGACGTGGAGAACGGGTGCTTCAGTTTTCCTACTTCGATGATCGCAAAGATACCACCCATAACTTCCCACTCCAGGAAGCGGCTCCGCCTCTGCATGAGTTAATAGCTTTCGCCTTTGCCGGTGTGCATTTGACGACGACTCGGCAAGAAATTGATATTCGTATCACCAAGAAAGAGAAAATCCTGATCGGACGCCGTGATATCGCTTTCTCGCCAGTGATGATCACGCACAACCGTGTCAAGAATCTACCGCTACCCGAGGGACGACCCGACCGTGTGTTGGAAGTCATGGGTATTATCAACGCCGATGGTCGTGTTCGTCCTACCATGCGAGCCAAGTTTAATCAAATCAACGAGTTTCTCAAGTTACTCTGTCATGTTCTCGACGACGCTGGATTGCCTTCGTTGGGGCGACCGGTAGAGATTCTCGATTGCGGTTGTGGGTCGAGTTACCTAACCCTAGCGGTTCATCATTATCTCAACAACATTGCTAGGATACCGGCCCGTGTGATGGGGGTTGATGTCAACGAAGAAGTCATCCGCAAGAGTATCGACCGTTCGCTACGCTGCGGCGCACAAGAGATACGGTTCACGGTTGGTCGTATCGCGGCAGCAGACATTCGGCCCGATCTCGTCCTGGCTCTACACGCATGTGATACCGCGACGGATGACGCCTTAGCTTTGGCCGTTGCATCCCAGGCACGTGCAATCCTGAGTGTGCCTTGCTGTCACCACGATCTTAACGACCGAATCGACTCCGAAGCTCTCCGACCGTTACTGCGTCACGGCATATTACGACAGCGCTCCGCCGACCTTGTGACAGACGCTTTTCGAGCGTTGGCGTTGCGAATCGTCGGCTATCGTACAGAAGTCATCGAATTCGTTAGTCCCGAGCATACGGCTCGTAACCTGATGATTCGGGCGGTACGGGGCGTACCACCGGGCGAAGCAAGCTTTGTCGGTGAGTATCGCGAAATGTGCCGTTTCTGGGGTGTAACTCCATATCTCGAAAGGGCAATGGGTGAGCGGTTGACCATGTATCTGAGCCAAACCGAGCCGACCAACAGAGCAACAGCTACGGCTTGCGATTGACACGCCGACAGTCCCGTCTACAATCGAACACTCAACCAGGGAGAATGTAACCGTGTCCTCCGCCGCCGACAGTCATGAGGCAATCCGCTCTGATAAGCTCCGCGCCATCGCGGCCTTGGGGGTAGACCCGTGGGGCCATCGCGTGGATGGATTAATGCCCATCGGCGACGTGCTGAAACTTCCGACGGATGTGGCCGAAGACCAACGGCCGCAGGTCAAGGTGGCTGGGCGCATTGTTTTACGTCGCGACTCTGGCAAGGTTCATTGGATCGATTTGTGGGACTGGACCACACCGCTTCGCGAAGGCGATCGCGGGAAAATACAGGTCATGCTAGGTCAAAAACAAGTAGGAGAAGTAGGATGGAAACTAGCCCAGTATCTCGATCTGGGCGATCAAGTGGCCGTTGAAGGGACTTTCGGTAAGACTCGGATGGGCGAGCCGACCATTTTTGCAGAGAAAGTCACGTTCCTGGGTAAGTCGCTGCTTCCCCATCCTGACAAGTACAGCGGGATGCAAGATACGGAATTTAGGCTTCGACATCGGTATCTCGATTTGATTTACAATCCCGAAACGCTCGATCGGGCCAAAAAGCGTATTCAGATTATCCGAACCATACGTCGTTATTTAGACGAGCAAGGCTTTCTCGAGGTCGAGACGCCTGTCCTTCACGCCATCGCTGGGGGTGCGGCAGCTCGACCGTTTGCGACACATCACAACGCCCTTGATATTCCGCTTTTTCAGCGAATCGCCCTGGAATTGCCGCTCAAGCGGTTGCTTGTGGGTGGCATGGAGCGCGTCTACGAAATTGGCCGGGTGTTCCGTAACGAGGGCATCAGCCCTCGGCACAATCCGGAGTTCACCATGATGGAACTCTACCAAGCGTACGGCGACTATCGCTCGATGATGGACCTGACCGAGGGGTTAATCGTTGATTGTGTCAAAGCGTTGGGTGGCTCGATGGTCCTACCCTACGGCGAACACACGGTCGATTTCACTCCGCCGTTTCAGCGGGCCAAATACGCCGATCTATTTCGCGAATATGTCGGCGTTTCGATGGAAGACAGTGACGCCTGTGCGCGTGTAGCCGCCCAGACCGGTTATCCGACGGCAGGAAAACATCCTGATGTCATCGTGCAACACCTGTTTGAGGAAAATGTCGAGGATAAACTGATTGGGCCTGTGTTCGTGTACGACTACCCTGCGACCCTGTGCCCGCTTACCAAGCGACAGTGGGGCAACGAGAAAATCGCCGAACGCTTTGAGCTTTACATCCGCGGAATGGAGTTGGCCAATGCGTACACTGAACTCAATGACCCCGTAACGCAAGAGATGACGTTCCGCTCGCAATTGGCTGGACTATCGGCGGATGAATCGATGGCCAAGATGGACGAAGACTTCATCCGAGCATTACGTCATGGGATGCCTCCGGCGGGTGGATTAGGCATCGGCATCGACCGACTGATCATGTTGCTGACGAACACTCAGACCATCCGCGACGTGATTCTATTCCCCCTATTGCGGCCCGAGAAGGCTTAGGGGCAAACCGACTACTAAACCCTCCAGGGAAGGAGGCGACGAGTGTATAAGCTTTTATTATGTTGGCGATATTTGCGGACGCGCTATCTGGCGATGGTGTGTATCGTCAGTGTGATGCTGGGTGTTGCTACGCTAATTGTCGTTAACGCGGTCATGGGTGGATTCAGCACCAAGCTGCGCGAACGATTACACGGATTGTTATCCGACGTGGTTCTGGAAGCCTACACCTACGACGGTTTCGGAAATTACGAAGGCAAGATAGAACTGATCCGACACGATCCGTTCCTTGCTGATAAAATAATTGCTATGGCTCCCACCTTGGAAAGCTTCGCCATGATTCAGTTCGGGTACAATGGAAATCCGTTCTATCAGAGAGCGCAGTTGATCGGTATCGAATTAGAAAGCCGATCCGCGATTGGTGGATTCGCCGAACACATTGTTCTTCGCAAGGGGAAGCCCCAATTCATTTTGGATGAAGTTGCCACTCAGCGCGTGGCGGCTCAAAAGAAGCAACCATTGGAAATACCGCTGGCAGTTCCGCCGTTTCCTGGCCAAAAGATCGACGCACCGGAGGGAATCGAGCTTCCAAAGGTCGATTCCCTCAAGCCCATCCCGACGCCTCCTCCCAGCCAAAATCAAGAGTTTGTGCCGGAGTTTTGCATTTTGGGTCATGCGATGGCATTTCGTCGTGTCGAACTACCGGATAAGCCGGCTAAAGACATCTGCCTAATTCAACCGGGCGATGATGTTGTGCTGACGACCATCACCGGGGGACGCCTTAGCCCAGTGTTTGGGCGATTCACAGTTTGCGATTATTTCAAATCGGACATGAGCGAATATGATTCCAATTATGTCTATGTTCCATTGAGCTATTTACAAAAATTACGTTCAATGGAAGGCCGTGTCACGAGCATTCAAATTCGGCTTAAAGATGAACGCAATAAACAGCCTGTCGTTGATCGGCTTAAGTACCTGTTTGGTGATTCGCTTCAGGTGATGACCTGGGAAGATAAACAAGGACCGCTACTAGCAGCCATCAGTATCGAAAAAGGCATCTTGAATGTGTTGCTATTCCTAATCATCGCTGTTGCAGGTTTTGGTATCTTAGCCATCTTTTCAATGATTGTTGTCGAGAAAACCCGCGACATCGGCATCCTTAAGGCGCTGGGAGCAAGCAACAGCGGTGTGCTACAAATCTTCCTTGGTTATGGTTTGTTACTGGGACTGGTGGGCGCATTATTCGGAAGCGGACTAGGATTGCTAATAACCGCCTATGTCAATGAAATTGAGGCTACGTTATCCTGGGCCACGGGTTTGGAAGTATTTCCGCGGAAAATCTATTACTTCGACCGCATCCCAACGGACATCCAGACTTACCAGGTGGTTCTGATCAATGTCGGCGCGATTGGTATCGCCGTACTGTTCAGTGTATTACCTGCCCTGCGTGCTGCGCTCCTGCATCCTGTGCGGGCTTTGCGCTATGAGTAAATTGATGGAATCAAAGCGGATGACGTTTGTTCTCCGATAACCGACTTACTCCAAGCTTATGTTATTCTTGTTGGGGAGGCCGAACATGACTCACGTCTTTCCGCTGTTGGCGGTGCGCGGCCTGCACAAGGCGTATCGCCAACATCAACTCACGGTTCCAGTGCTGCACGGCGTCGATCTCGATGTTTATAACGGTGACTTTCTTTGTATCCTTGGAGCTTCCGGCTCAGGAAAATCGACACTTCTACACCTGATGGGCACACTGGATCAGCCTGATCAGGGTAGCGTGTTGCTTGATGGTGAACGCATCGACAACGCTCCAGGGCCGCGTCGTGATAAGCTGCGCAATGCCACCTTCGGGTTTATCTTTCAGTTTTATCACCTGCTTCCGGAACTCACCGCATTAGAGAATGTTCTTGTACCGCCGATGATCGAAGCGTCGATCCTTGGGTGGTTCTGGCAGGGCAGTGCGTATCGTAAACGAGCTACGGAATTACTGGAACGTGTCGGATTAGGGCATCGGCTCCATCACAAGCCGCGCGAATTGTCCGGCGGGGAAATGCAGCGCGTCGCGATTGCCCGTGCGCTGATGGGCCAGCCGCGTGTGTTGTTTGCGGACGAGCCAACCGGGAATTTAGATGAGGAGAAGGGCGAAGAGATTGTCGGGTTGCTGCGTGACTTGAACCGGCGCGATGCGCTGACTATGATCATGGTTACACATAACCGGGACCTCGTGGCCCCGACCGATCGCGTGGTGCGCCTGGTCAAGGGCCGCGTGGAGGGGGCTTCGACCCCGCCCGCCGAACAACCCACCGTCCTCGAAATGCCGAGACGAATGGCTTTGTGACGCGAACTCCACGCCTGCCCCGAGGCTTCCCGCTGAGGGGGTTGTCATGGCCGTGGTGAATCTAAATGGAGAACTGGTCGCTAAGGAACAGGCCAGCGTAAACGTCTACGACCACGGCCTCCTCTACGGTGATGGCGTTTTTGAAGGCATCCGATTTTATAACGGAAAAGTATTTCGTCATCACGATCATATCGAGCGTCTTTACGAAAGTGCGCTGCATATTCTGTTGGACATCCCGTGGACTCGCGATCGCATGTTGGCAGAGGTCGAAAAGACCGTTAAAGCCAGCGGATTAAGCGATGGTTATATTCGTTTGCTGATCACACGAGGAGTCGGCACACTAGGGTTGGATCCCAACCGCTGCTCTAATCCACAAATTATTATCATTGTGGACACCATCTCTCTTTATCCGACGAAATGTTACGAAGAGGGACTGGAGATCATCACATCGTCAGTAATTCGCGCCCACCCCAACACCATTAGCCCCCGAGTCAAATCGCTAAACTATTTGAATAATATCCTTGCACGCATCGAGGCCAATCGGGCCGGTTGTCACGAGGCTCTCATGCTAAACCACATAGGCGAAGTTGCGGAATGCACCGCCGATAATCTATTCATTGTCAAGCATGGCATCGTCCGTACTCCGCACGTTAATGCTGGTATTCTGGAGGGAATCACCCGTAATGCCGTCATCGAATTGGCCAAAGCTGGTGGGATCGAGGTGCAAGAAATCGCGATCACGCGCCACGATGTTTACACGGCCGACGAGATGTTTTTGACCGGCACCGGAGCGGAGGTGATCTCAGTGGTGAATGTGGATGGACGCAAAATTGGCACGGGAGTTCCAGGTCCAATTACCCGTGTCTTACGCGATCGATTCATGATCCTAGCGAGGAGTTAATTATGCGAACAGTAGTGATAGCGATGATTCTAGCCGGAGTAACGCTCGCGGCTCCGAAAGTGGTGGTCCCTGATCGGAATTGGACAGCAACCATCGATGACAACAAACTAGCTGATCAAGCACCAAAAAATGGGCTAATCACCGATACGAAGACATTCGAGAAACTTTGGAAGTCCTGGCGTAAAGAAGAGAAAGTACCTGTAGTAGATTTCTCGAAGCAATTCGTATTGGTGACACTGTCACGCGGTGGACCGAATCGACCAATAATCAATGCGACTCTAGAAGAAGGAACTCTCAAAATCACGACTTTGTCAACTCTAATCGGTGGGCCGGGATTTGGTTATTCAATTGCCTTATTCTCGCGTGATGGAGTCAAAAAAGTGGGAGAGCATCTATTGCCCTAAGCTCAACAACTAAAAACATTCTTGCATTACTGGTGTAATCCCGATTGGAATGGCATTACGTTGAGAGAAACAATCCATGACACGCAATTACTGGCAAGTTTCTGCTGGATCCAATGGTCGAGATTACACCGACGATTTTCTGAAATACGGCATTGCTTTCGTGGGTGGTGATACAAATATCGAACGCATTAAAAAAGTTCGTGCTGGAGATTACCTCGTTCTAAAACAAGGAAAACGATCAATTATTGCGGTCGGTGTCGTGACAGACCGTGAAGGTGTCGTAGCCAAAGAGGCTTCTGAAACAGGTTCTTGGTCTTGGCTACGTGATTACGATGGCTGGGATTTGCCCGGTTATTGTCATGTTGAATGGTACAAAAGTGAATCACCTAAAACAGTAAATGGTCTTTCGATCGGTGCGATAAAAGGCATCTCGGTACAACAAGCGGAGCTAATTACTATCGCCGAAGAAATAGTTTATACCTGCCAAAAAGTAAAAGTTGAGCAGCCGCCCAGCCCCACAAAGGAATTAAAAGACAATGAAATGCTGCATCACCTGATTTGCCGAGGCTTACGACCTGCCAACGCAGTCGAACTGACGACCGCAATTCAGCGAGTTCGGCTCCTTGCTAGATACTACTATAACGAATGCCATTGGAAGGAAGTCCGTGAACATGAGGTTCGTACATTCTTGATCATCCCATTTCTGTTGGCCCTGGGCTGGTCTGAACAGCAAATTAAAATTGAGTTCCCAGTACAGAATGCTCGACATAGTGGAACGAGCAATGGTCGAATCGACTTAGCTTGCTTCTGTAGGCCACATAAACGCGGTTCGACCAATGAAGACTGTGTTCTAATCCTTGAGACAAAAGGCTTCAGTCAAGGATTGGAATATGCTCACAGCCAGGGAAAAGAATATGCAGTCCATTTTCCTAAATGCCAGGCGGTGATTGCATCAAATGGATACTGTTATAAAGCGTATAAAAGGATTGGTGATCAATTCGATAGTGAAGTTTCTGCATACCTTAATTTATTACAACCGCGCGATCGATATCCCCGATGTCCAAATCCTGGCACTGGGGGACTCGCACTTCTTGATTTTTTAATGCCACCCAGCAGAGCCGAATTGCCAAAAGGCTCTATTTTGTCGTGATTGCTCTACTGATCTAATCCTGTAGATGGGGGGCTTGTTATGCCGGTTTCTCGTCATTCGCTCGATCCCATTTTCAAGCCCCGCTCTGTTGCTGTTGTTGGAGCCAGCGCCACACCCGGCACGGTGGGTAGTATTCTGATCCATAACCTGCTCACCAATCCGTTTGGTGGCGTTGTGTACCCAGTGAATCCCAAACGCCATCAAGTCCATGGTGTGCGATGCTATCCAGATCTCAACAGCTTGCCAGAGATTCCAGACCTCGTTTTGATCGCTACCCCAGCAGCGGGTGTGCCCGATCTGATTGCCCAGTGTGTTGCCTGTAAGATTCCTGCTGGTATCATTATATCGGCGGGATTCAGCGAACTTGGCCCCGAGGGCAAATCGCTGGAACAGCGAGTTCGTGATATCGCGCGGGGCAAAATGCGATTAATCGGCCCGAACTGTCTCGGCGTCATTCATCCACCCAGTAACCTCAATGCTTCATTTGCGGCGAGCATGGCCCAACCGGGGAAAGTGGCCTTGCTGTCCCAATCGGGAGCTATCTGCACCAGTATTCTCGACTGGGCCAATCAATCCCATGTTGGTTTCTCGACGTTCGTGAGCGTCGGTGCAATGCTCGATGTCGATTTCGCCGATCTGATTGACTATTTCGCCGACGATCCACAGACGCGAAGTATTATTTTATACATGGAATCGATCGGAGACGTCCGTAAATTCCTCTCCGCCACTCGCAGTGCCAGCCGAACGAAGCATGTTATTGTTGTCAAAAGTGGCCGACACGAGGCCGGAGCTAGAGCGGCTGCTTCACATACAGGAGCATTGGCTGGAGCCGACGCTGTTTTCGATGCAGCGTTCCGGCGAGCGGGTTGCCTGCGTGTCACAACGATTCCTGATCTTTTCAACATGTCCGAAATCCTCGCCATGCAACCCCCGCCGCGTGGTCCGGCCTTGGCAATTGTTACCAATGCAGGTGGTCCCGGCGTGATGGCGACAGACGAACTGATGCTCCGCGATGGGGTGCTTGCTCCTCTCTCAGACGACACACTTGCCACTCTGAACGCCGTGTTGCCGCCCTTCTGGAGTCATGCCAATCCAATCGACTTGCTCGGTGACGCAACTGGGGAACGCTATCGTATCGCTGTCGAGGCCTGCCTCAAAGATGTTGGTATGAATGGTGTTCTCGTGCTACTCACTCCTCAGGCCATGACCGACCCCTCCGAGACGGCTCAGCAATTGACGGCATTTGCCGGCTCCAAAAAGCCACTACTCGCCTGTTGGTTGGGTGGCCTGAGTGTGCGTGAAGGGCGAGATCTGTTGAATCGTGCTGGAATCCCCACTTTTGACTCGCCAGAGGCAGCAATTCGCGCATTTCTGCATATGGTGCAGTATCGCCGGAATCAAGAATTGCTCTATGAAACTCCGCCTTTTCAGCCGGAAAACTGGACACCAGATGCCAACAAGGTTAAGACGTTGATTGCAGCAGCACGAGCCGAGGGACGCACCCTACTAGACGAAGCTGAAGCGAAGCAACTCTTAGCCGCGTATGGCGTCCCGGTGGCAAAATGCATTCCATGTGCGACAGTTGATGCCGCTGTTGAAGCTGCCAAAGAGATTGGCTACCCGGTAGTGGTGAAATTGTTGTCGCAAACGGTCACACACAAGAGCGACGTGGGCGGAGTCAAGCTCAATCTTTCGGATGAATCCGCCGTGCGTTGGGCATTTGAAAGCATTTTGTCTACTGTCACGCAAAAAGTTAATTCTTCGGCTTTTGCGGGCGTTACCGTCCAGCCGATGATCACTGACAAAGGCCTGGAATTAATCGTTGGTAGCTCAGTCGATTCACAGTTTGGGCCAGTCATCTTATTCGGAGCAGGCGGCATTTTGGTGGAAGTCAACAAAGATTCCGCTCTGGCTTTGCCTCCGCTCAATCGAACCCTCGCGCGTAGACTGATGGAGCGAACGCGGATCTATACGGCTTTGCAAGGTGTGCGCGGGGAGTCGGGCGTCGATCTGGAAGCCCTAGAGATGCTTTTGGTGCGGTTCAGTCAATTGGTTTGTGACTTCGACGATATAGCCGAGATCGACCTAAACCCTGTCCTTGCATCATCGCGACGCATCCTGGCGTTAGACGCTCGCGTAGTACTCAAATCCGGGGGGTGTCGTCCGCGGTTGGCAATTGCTCCGTACCCAAATCAGCTCATCTCACCGTTTCAACTACGCGATGGAACTGCCGTCACGATTCGCCCCATTCGTCCCGAAGATGAACCGCTGATTATTGATTTGCATGCTCGCCATAGCGAACACACGATACGGATGCGTTTTTTCAGTCTGATCAAAACGCATTCTCGGGATAGCTTGATACGGTTGTGTCATCTTGATTACGATCGAGAAATGGCACTGGCAGCCGTCGAAAAAACGACCGAAGGCCCGCGATTTTTGGGTGTATCGCGATACTCTCTCGACCCAGAAACAGGATCAGCCGAGTTCGCGTTGGTGGTGGTTGATTCCCATCAGAAACAAGGACTGGGCCGACATTTACTTATTCGTTTAATAGAAATTGCTCGACAACGTGGTGTGAAACGTCTGGTAGGCGAAGTGTTGAATGAGAACACGCCCATGTTGTCATTGACAGCTTCGCTCGGATTCAGCCCGCCACGAACTATTGCTAATCATATTAATAATAATGTGGTTGTGGTGGAACTAGAATTGGATCAATAATGGCAAGCGGGGGACGGTTGTCCCCTCAATTACGAAGGGGCTGACATGTTCGCGCTGCTATTGATCCTGGCTGATGCTGCTTCTCCTCCACCTGCACGCGATCTAAGTACTGAGGATGTCGCGGCGATGGTCAAGCCTTCCATCGTCGTTGTACGCCAGGTCGGTCGTGAAGGTCGCGACGGATTAGGCACCGGTTTCGTCATTTCGGGCGGTCTCATCGTCACCAATCAACACGTTATTGGGGAAGGAAGGGCAATCTCCATCGAGACGGCGGATGGCACCCGACACGATGTAACGGAAATTTTTGCTTTCGATCGTAAGACGGATCTAGCCCTTTTGCGCGTCAAGACGAACGATTTACCGCCTTTGCCTCTGGGTGATTCTTCGTCGCTACGCGACGGTCAAGCGGTAGTGGCGATTGGTAACCCCAAAGGTCTTAAGTATAGTACTGTTGCAGGGGTGGTGAGTGGTCGTCGTGAAGTCGAAGGCCGAAACATGTTGCAAGTCGCCATCCCGGTCGAGCAAGGCAATTCTGGCGGGCCACTTCTAGACAAGCGTGGCAGAGTGGTAGGAATCATCACGATGAAATCGTTGGTGACGGAGAACCTAGGCTTTGCCATGCCTGTCAATACTCTCCAAACTCTGCTCGCCAAACCAAACCCCGTGCTAATGAAAGCTTGGCAGACCATCGGAGTTCTAGACCCGCACGAATGGACCACGCTCGGCGGAGCAACATGGCGACAACGTGCCGGGCGAATTTTGGTTGAGGGGGTTGGCCCTGGTTTTGGTGGCCGTAGTCTGTGCCTGTCGAGCCGCGATGTGCCAGCTTTACCCTACGAGATCGGAGTACTCGTTAAACTTGAAGATGAACGCGGAGCGGCTGGGTTGGTCTTTCACTCTGATGGCGGTGACAAACATTATGGGTTTTATCCTTCCGGCGGTAAGATGAGATTTGTCCGGTTTGCTGGAGCTGATGTATTCAGCTGGAATGTGTTGGAGGAAAAAGCGTCACCTGGTTACCGTGAAGGCGATTGGAACGAATTAAGGGTGCGAGTCGAGAAAGGACGCATCCGTTGTTGGGTCAACGATACGGAAGTTTTCAACCGCGAAGAGGAAGCGTTCACGTCTGGAGCGGTAGGTTTGGCTAAATTTCGCGACACGGTCGCAGAGTTCAAACGATTCCGGGTTGCGAAAAAATTGACCTCAACTGCCCCTAGTCAAGCTTTGATGGCCAAAATCAACAAGGCCGCAGACGAGCTCCCTCTGCTCGGGCAAATCCCTTCAACGATCGTCGAGAAGATATCAGACGGCAAACCACCTACTCTTTCAGCTCTGCGCGAGCAGGCCCGTGTTCTGGAACAGCGTGCGACTCAATTACGGAAGTTAGCGACCGCGTTGCACCTTCGTGAAACGCTGGACGAACTTAGCCGTGTTATGAAAGCCAAAGACCCTGACATGATTCATGCCGCCTTGTTAATCGCCCGAATCGATAACGATGAACTCGATATTCAAGGCTACCGAGACGAAGTAAACAGAATGGTACGTCGGGTTAAACCCGCTGCCGACGAACGAGGAAAGCTTGCGTCTCTAGATCAATACCTGTTTCGGGAGAAGGGTTTCCATGGCAGCCGAAGTGATTATTATAACCGTAGCAACAGTTATTTGTCGGAAGTAATTGATGATCGGGAAGGATTGCCTATCACTTTGTCGTTGTTGTACATGGAGTTAGCCAAACGGTTAGGTGTCCGCGTCGAGGGAGTCGGTTTACCTGGCCATTTCGTGGTACGGCATATGCCTGTGAAAGGAACATCCACTTTAATTGATGTATTCGAAGGTGGTAGCAGGATGAATCGAATTGACGCCGCGCGAAAGGTCCGGGAGTTCACAGGAAGGGAGATGACCGATGAAGACCTTGAACCGATGACACCAAAACAAATTGTGGTGAGGATACTTCATAATTTGTTGAGTGTGGCCCGCAGCGAACGCGATGCCCCGGCTATGATCCGGTATGTGGATGCAATCTTGGCTGTGTCTCCCGAATCAATGGAAGAACGTGGGCTTCGCGCTAGCTTGCGTTTTCAGGTAGGCGATCTTGAGGGAGCCGAGGCTGATGTCGATTGGTTATTGGATAAGAAGCCTGAAGGGATTGACCTAGATCGATTAGGACAGTTAAAGCGATTTCTGGAACGTCAGCGTCGAATAAAAGGAGAATGATAATGTCCGCGAAGATATTCCTGAGCGTAGGACAATGCGATATGGATCATGGCTCGATCTCACGATTGCTATTGGGTAAACTAGGTGTAAAAGTACAGCGAGCGGACACGGCGATCGAGGCATTAGAAGCCTTGAAGAAAAGCTCTTTCTCACTCCTCTTAGTAAACCGTATTTTCGACGCGGATGGAGACTCAGGAATCGATCTGATACGCAAGGTTCAAGTCATCGCTCCTAGTCAGCCTGTTATGTTAGTCAGTAATTATATGGATGCCCAAGCCGAGGCCCAATCGCTAGGGGCTGTCCCAGGCTTTGGTAAATCGGCGTTAGATCGACCAGAAACACTAGAAGTGTTGAAATCTTTTGCGTAAATTGCCCATTTAATTGGAATCCCAATAATGAAATGGTATGTTACATTCTTCGGCATGCTCATTAGCGTTGTGCTTGTGCGAGCGGCAGAAAGTCTGATCATCACAACCTCGATCCCGGCGCAACCGGCCTTGATTCGCAATGACAAAAATTCTTTGGCGCGAGTAGTTGTGGATATGCCTCCTGGCCAAACGGACCTACTTCAGGTGATACATTTTTCTATCGACGGTTCTACTGAATTAGAAAGTCTTACACTGCAAGCTGGCGATGACATAGGAGCATTTAAGCCCAAGATAATCGGTAATATCCAAAATAATATCAAACAATCTGTCTCGATTCGCTGCGATGCAAAATTGCAGTCAGGCAAGAATGTGTTCTGGCTGAAAGGCAAATTAAAACCTGCTGCTAATCTGTTAAAAACTATATCTGCCAAATGCACATTAGTTGAAACGAAGATGGGCCGAATATCAGCTAATGATCTATCACCTAGTGTCCGCCAGCGCATAGGTATAGCTCTACGCAAACACATGGACGATGGCGTGCATACATACCGTATTCCTGCGCTCACCACCACTACCAAAGGAACTTTGCTGTGCGTATATGACATGCGTCGCCGTAAGAGCCGCGACCTACAGGAAGATATCGACATAGGTCTAAGTAGAAGCACTGATGGTGGAGCAACCTGGGAGCCACAGAGAGTCATAATGGATATGGGTAAATATGGTGGACTACCCGAGGAACAAAACGGTTGCAGTGATCCAGGTATCATTGTGGACCAAAGGACAGGCGACATCTTTTGTTTCGCTGTTTGGATGAACGGCAAGCCGGGTAAACACCAGTGGAACGCTGATGGCTCCGAACCGGGTTTTGAAATAGGGAAAAGCGCTCAATTTATGATGGTACGTTCCAAAGATGACGGCCGTACTTGGACCAAACCTGAAAACCTTACGAGTCAATTAAAAAAAGAAGCATGGTGGTTGTTTGCACCATCGCCACAGCATGGTATAAACCTGAAGGATGGAACACTGGTAATGCCCTCACAAGGACGTGATGAGAAAGGTCGAGAATTTTCGACAATAATGACTAGCACAAATCGAGGTGCGAGTTGGATCATCGGGCAACCTGCAATAATAGGGAGTAGTGAATGTCAAGCTGTCGAGCTAGAGGATGGTTCGATTATGCTGAATATGCGTAATGAGAAAGATCGAGCAAAGGAACAAGACCGCCTTCGGCTAGTATATGTGACAAAAGATAGAGGAAAAACTTGGTTTCCTCACGAATCCAATCGGAAATCTCTAATCGAGCCGCGCTGTAATGGAAGTCTCATTCGTGTTGATTACCAAGAGGCAGGAAAGAAAAAACATGTACTGCTATTTGCGAATCCACACTCGCAAAAAGGTCGGACACATCAAACGATTCAGATTAGCTTCGACGAGGGGAAAACCTGGCCCAAAAGCCATCATCTCTTACTCGATGAGGGACGCGGCGCAGGCTATGCAAGTCTGACACGAGTCGATGAAGATCATATCGGTATCGTATATGAAGGTAGTCAAGCCCATCTAGTGTTCGAAAAAATTCCTTTACGTGAACTCTTGTATCCAAAGTCCAATCATACTGTGAAGGATAAATAGGAAATTCTATAATAATATCCGAATATTGCTGTTAACTGGATAAAGAATATATGCAAATAAATCTATTCTGCTAAAAATCTATCTAAACGTAAACTGAGGAGCTAGAAAAAAATGGCTGATTTCAGTCCACACCAACAAAAAATTATCAAACGTTATTATGATAATATCGATGCGATTTCACTGCAAAAACTAGCAGAACTGGTTAGTGATCTATATCTTACCCAAGGCAAAAAACGCCTATCCGTGTGGAAGAATATAGAAACTGCCCTAATCAAACTCGAAATTCCTCAAGGACGCATCGATGTTCTAAAGCAAAAAGACGATCCGGCCCTTCTCGCTGAGTTAGTTAAGGAGCTTTCGCGATAAAAAATATGATGTATAGATGCAAATGAGATCATAATAATCTGTTATCGCCCCTCCAGATGGCCATTCTGTAAGAACAGTTTCCTAGCACGCTTTTTGCTTTTACGTAATCTGTCGTTGTGAACCAGTGGCTAATGATTCGTGTCTTAACTACCGTTACCCAATTCTGTAGACTTCAGGACTGAATTGACCGACTGGGAGAACAGATAATGTCAAAAGAAAGCTATACTGGTCCTCTAGAACCAGTGGATCTGAATTGTTTTCGCATTCCGAAAAGCTACAAGGCAGGAATGCGAGTAGATGGTTTAATCTTTGCCAATAAGCGGCTTCTACAGTCCCTCGCCAAAGACCAAGCTCCTGAACAGGTAGCTAATGTGGCAACCTTGCCCGGTATACAGGTAGCTAGTATGGCCATGCCTGATATCCACTGGGGATACGGTTTTCCGATCGGGGGTGTGGCAGCGACCGATCCTGAACAAGGAGGAGTTATCTCGCCCGGCGGTGTCGGTTATGATATCAATTGCGGTGTTCGATTAATTCGCACGAACTTGTTTTACCGAGATGTGAAACTTTACATTCGTACCTTAGTAGATGAATTGTTCAAGACAATCCCTACAGGAGTCGGGAAGAGTGGTCGTTTCCGTTTTGACCGAAAGGAAATGCGACACATTCTGCTGCACGGTGTGAACTATTTGCAGGAACGAGGTTGGGCAACATTGGGTGACATCGAACACGCCGAAGCAGGAGGCTGTTTGGATGGTGCAGAACCTGATTTATTGAGCGATCATGCGATCCAACGCGGTGAGGATCAGTGCGGCACACTGGGGTCGGGTAACCATTTTCTTGAAGTCCAGATCGTGGATCATATATTCGATGAGAATTGCGCCCGAATCATGAATTTGGAGAAAGATCAGGTATGTGTAATGATTCACTCCGGTTCGCGTGGACTCGGTTATCAAGTCTGCGATGACGCTTTGAAGTACCTGCGTAGAGCACCGGAAAAATACGGTATCGAACTGCCGGATCGTCAGCTAGCTTGTGCGCCGGTGAGCAGTCCAGAAGGTCGTCACTATATAGGAGCGATGCGAGCGGCTGCTAACTATGCCTGGTGTAATCGACAGTTATTGACACTTCAGACCCGTGAGGTTTTCGCAGGAGTTTTTGGCCAGACATGGCAGGAACTCGGCATGTCATTGCTGTACGATGTAGCGCACAATATCGCGAAACTTGAACAACATTCAATCGAAGGAAAACAAAAAAAAGTATGGGTGCATCGTAAAGGAGCAACCAGGGCCTTTCCCGCTGGGCATCCCGAGGTGCCAGAGGCTTACCGTGCTATCGGCCAACCTGTGATTATACCTGGTGACATGGGTCGGGCATCTTGGGTGCTTGTTGGCCAGCCAGGGAGCATGCAGAGAACCTTCGGAACGACTTGTCACGGAGCTGGCCGTGCTCAGTCCAGAAACAAGTCTCGGCGCAACCTCTCCTATCAAGAGGTACTAGACCAACTGGCCCAGAAAGGTATTGCTATTCGCGTCGCCTCCCCTAAACTAGTCATGGAGGAGGCACCAGAGAGTTACAAGGATGTCAGCCAAGTATGGTTCTGGAAAATCACATTGTTTAATGATCCTCCTCTTGAGGTCCCTGGCCAAGTTCTTGTGAAGGCGACCATGAGCTCCACAGCTGGCCAAGTCCTCCACCCCCTGGGCA
>RGDT01000160.1 GCA_009918525.1 Planctomycetia bacterium | reverse complement strand
GCGCTGGCCAGCGGCCAGTTGCGGCAAGCGTTCAATGCGCGGCATAGTGGCATCCTCAGGGCCATTACGGAAGTACCACGGAATGACAGGACGTACAAGGTCGGTAGGGAATGTTGACAAGCCCCCCGCGTCGGTTAGAGTAAAATAAGTACCCTTTACTCTAACCCGAAGGAGACTTCACGAATGAGTATCATCCGCATCGGTCTCGCCGAAACCAAGGACTTCTCCGACGGCTACGACCGTATTTTCGGCAAGAAAGAGGACAAGCCCGCCGCCGAAGCGAAAGCAGAAGAAAAGAAAGACGATAAGAAAGAACAAGAACCCAACAAATAAACGTCAGAACGTGCTTTCCTCAAGGTAGCATCCCTGACCCATTCGCTCAGGGTAGTTTCGCCCCGAAACCGGTCGGCCCGATCAGGTCGGCCGGAACGGCACGCTGGAGTTCGCTGCCCGGCGTGCGAATGGGGATGACGCCAAACGTCGCTCCATCGTCTCCCGTCAAGGTCTTCCATCGTTCCGGTCCCATAGCCGGAGCGGCCATCTCGGCACCGCCCTCCTGAGTGACCATTGACATGTACTTACCGTAGGCGTTTTTTACTCCGGTCCACGACCACTTGTTCTCGAAACGCTTTTCTTCGCCTTCGGGACCTTCCACCGTAATCAGACTGCGCCCGCCGACAACGGGCACAAACAGACTACCCGTTGCCCGCACTTCTACCGGAACCAATCCTGCCGGATCTTTCTCGGCCTTCAATCGCAGGATCGGCCCGCCGAGATAAGCAGTGACCTGGTCCATCCCTAGGGCGACACGATGGGCCGCGACGGGCATCGCACCGTCACCCCCTCCTGTATAATCCACTCGAAGCATGGACCCACTCAGAGCTGCGAACGTGTTGTTCAAATCAAGTTTCAAGGGACGAGGTACACGAGCCAGCAACAAGTCCCCCTCACCGCGCACGGTGCAGTGATTCAGACGCAGGAGCGGCCCTCGGTCACGCTGCCCAGGGGTCATGCCGGGAAGGCGCATCAGCTTGCTCGAATCGCCCAGGGTCGCCACAGCCACAGGAATATCACTTTTGATCAGGGTGATCGTGCAATCTTTCAATACGCAATCACCGTCGCCCACCAAAGCCAACAAAGCCAGGGACGCGGGCTGACGATCTTCGGTGGCCGCCGCAGGTTGTAAAGTGAAGTCCAGCCCCTCAAGCCGTAATTTGTGATCGTAAACACGAAACAGAGCGGCATCCGATTCGGTCGGTTCTCGATAGATCAGTTCAGGACGAAACTTGCGAGCCGCTCGCACGGTTAAGACCGCCGGTTCTTTTTTGTTCAGAGCAATCGATGATTCAACTTCCAACCGGCCCGTGTGCCGAACGGTCACGATGTCGTTCGTGCGTGCATGGAAAATCGCTTGTTCCAATGTGCGATATACACCGTTAGAAGAGTCTTCGGCATCCGCCTCGACGGTCAACACCCGACGCAAGGGTTCGGCCCGTTCTTCCAACGGCGGCACTTCCCCGGCCAGCCACGGCGTACCCAGAACCGTTTCGACACCGACCAACCGAGAATTCATCCCGCCCATCGATCGTGTTGCTGGCTGATCCAGGTCTATCCGAAACGCGGAATCCGGTAATTGTCGGTCGAGTTCGGCAACCAGTCCCGACGCGGAAAGCTGCCATGGCGACGACAGCACCCGACGCGAATTGTCCTTGCCGGCCATCACTTTGCGGAATGCTCCCCATCCTGCCGACATCCAATTATCGCCGCGAGCCAGATAGCCATCGAGATCGTGATAGGCGTTGTCCTTGCCCTCGTAGGCAAAAGGACCATCGCCTTCCTGGCGAACGAGAACCGCTGCTGCCTCGCTTCGACGACTCGCGTCATCGGCTCCACGCTCAAGGGACTTACGTCCCCCGCCTGTCATGACTTCGTCTATTCCTAGTCGTGCAATGAGACACCGCGTCGCCACCACAGCGCCGCCTCGGCTCTCAAAAGCTGCCGAGCGGCCGGCAGGCAACATCACCGTTGATTGCGTTAACTCGACTCGAGCATCGCCCCCATCCAGGCGAAACGCCGACGCGTGCGGGCCTATTGCGCAATTTTCTGCCTTGAGCGTCATTCGCCCCATGAGAGTGACCGCTTCTTGGCCGCCGATTTCAGCTCCGGCATAAGAGTCGTCGCCCCGGCCCGCTCGTCCATATCCCAGGAACACACATTCGCGAACGCTCAAGGTCGCTTGACCGCGTTTCGCATCCGCCAGCAGCGAGATTAATCCGCGTGGCTCAGGGCCGGGCATGGCTTGAACAAATAAACAATTACGGACGGTGTGCTTGGTGCCCCCATCGAGTACCAACCCACGTAGAGGTACGTTACCCCCAGCCGCATCCACGACGAAACGCAAGCCCGACACGTCCGATTCGGGAGCCTGTACACTTAGGGCGACAAGGCTGTCGGTGACGGGAGAAGCATCGTAGCGCAAGCGAATCGTGGGACGAACAACGCCCTCAGCAGCACGAATGGTAACCTTCCGTTTCGCCTCCACGATCAACGAAATCATGGGCGAGCGATTGCCGTCGCCCGCGCGAGATGAAAGATCCAAATCACTCGCCACTATCAACTCGATTTCCTCTGCATCGCGGTGCATGGCCAGCTGCTTCGCTAAAGCCTCGGAGGTCGTGTCTGCCTTGACCTCAATTACCACCGGCTCAGCACCGGCCGGTTTGCCGCTCTTGTCTTGCTCGGGAGGTCGGAAGGCTTGCGCATCCTTAGGACCGGCTACCAATGGTGGCTCAGACCGGGAAGGACGCGGCGAACGCGGCGGCGTTTCAGACGGCGCTGCGTTTTCGATCAACAGCACTAGCACGACTACCAAAGCCAACCCCAACGCAACCCACCATGTCGGACGACTAGGATCCGCAGGAGGCACAGGAGGTTCAACGCTCAACATTCCTTCGGGAACATTCGCCCCACCGCCGAGATTACGAGCCGCGATAAGCAAGGTTTGAACAAGCACATCGGGCGTGGCGAACCGCTCCGACGGTTTTTTGGCAATCATGCGGTCGAGTATCTGCACAACTTCTAACGGCAAAGAAGGGACAAACTCGCGAGGATCCAATGGTTTGACGTGTTGATGATGGTGCAATTTCTTGGCGGCTGTGCCCTCGGGGACGGGCGGTCGGCCAGTCAGAGCGTGATACGCGGTACAACCCAGAGAGTAGATATCACTGCGGGCGTCGGCTTCGCGCGGTTCCAGAGCCTGCTCGGGTGAGATATAGTCGAACGTGCCAAGGGTCACGCCTGACTGGGTGAGATCGTTCGAGCCGCGTGGTTCCATGCTTCGAGCCAACCCCATGTCAACGAGTTTGGCTCGACCGTTGGGCGTAATGATGATGTTGGACGGCTTGATATCGCGATGCACGACACCGCGCTGCGAGGCATGGGCCAATCCCGCCGCCACCTGAATCATGTAGTGCAACGCTTCGCCAACGGGCAGACGACCGCGACGCTCGATAACAGACCTGAGATTTTCGCCTTCAACAAATTCAAATGCAATAAAGTGTAGCCGCTGATCTTCGCCGCAATAAAAGACGCGAGCAATGTTTTCGTGATCGAGTTTGGCCGCGCTGCGGGCCTCTTGATGAAATCGGCGGACGTTTTCGGGTTCGGAAGCCATCTCTGGAGGCAAGATCTTCAGGGCGACAAACCGATCTAGTTGGGTATCGCGAGCGCGGAGGACCGCAGCCATCCCGCCAACGCCAATCGGTTCGATCAGTTCGTAGTGAGCCAATCGCCGACCGCGAATACTTCGGGCCGATTCCAGATCGGTCACACCAACAGACCCAGAAGCAGCAGCACGGGAGATAATGGTCGGAGTGTCGTCCGTAGGCGGAGATGGCGGACTTAAGGCGTCCTCGGGACTCACCGCTTCAGGCTCGCGGCGTTGAGCGCTGCTGCCTCGCGTTGCCTCGGTGCGTGACGGCATGTCCCGCTCCCCCCTTAAGACATGTGTGAATACTCTTGATGCGAGCAGAACGAACCGACTGCGCGGGAAGACAGGCGGCCTTCCTGGCCACAGCCGCGCGAAACGGCTCATCGTGCAACCGCGGACGTTATGCGTGTTGCTCTACTTGAATCTTACTTCGTTTCAGGGGCCGCTGTCAATCGGCCAAGAAAAAATGATCGCGATTATTCCGATTGATGTCAGGGCTTTGTCATGCTATGCACACCACATCAGGAGCTGACACAGATGGAAGCCTATCTCCAGCAATTGAGACAGATTCGCGAGCAGGGCAACCTCAAGCAGCAACGCGCCGTGCTGCAATCGGGCGTACGGCCGCGCGTTCGGTCGTTGTTCGGGATGCAGGCGCGTTATGATTTACGATTAGGGTTTCCCATCGTCACCACCAAAAGAGTTCCCTTCAAAATGGTTGCGGAGGAACTCGCCTGGTTTCTGTCTGGTTCCACGAACAACCATGACCTACGCCAACGTGGTTGTACGATCTGGGATGAATGGGCCGATCCCGTCACCGGCGAACTAGGACCGATTTACGGACAGCAGTGGCGAAGGTGGAAATGCGAAGGCGGCAAGACCTGGGACCAGGTTCGTGGTTTGGTTGACGGGATCAAGGAACGTGTCCGCGATCCCGAAGCCAGTATCGCCCGGCGACTTCTATTGACCGCGTGGAATCCACCGGAGATGCCCCTAACCCGCGGTCCGTCGGCATGTCATACCCTAGCCCAATTTGATGTGACCGAAGATCGACTATCGTGTCAGCTCTATCAGCGTTCGGCTGATATGTTTCTTGGCGTACCATTCAACATTGCCTGTTATGCCTTGTTGACTCATTTGTTGGCTCAGACGACCAACCTCAAAGTTGGCGAGTTTATTCACACGATGGGCGACGCCCATATTTACGAGAATCACTTCCCCCAAGTCGATGAGCAGCTGCAACGCCAACCGCGACCGTTACCCACCCTGTGGATCGATCCGGAGATTCGCGATATCGATGATTTTACTTCATCGCAGCAAGTCAAACTGATCGGCTACGACCCTCACCCACGTTTGGCGACGGCGGAGGTTGCCGTTTGAGCGTTTCCATTGTTGTCGCGATGGGCCTTAACCGCGTCATCGGTACCGACCGTGGTTTACCCTGGCACCTTCCGGTCGATCTCAAACGCTTTCGGGCTTTGACGATAGGCAACCCAATCATTATGGGACGTACCACGCACGAGCAGATCGGCAAACCACTGCCCGGACGACCAAATATTGTGCTGACACGCAATCGGAACTTTCATCGGCCGGTCATTGAATTAGTTCACACTCCCCAGGAAGCCATCTCGCTCGCTCAGCGATTAGGGGGGGAAATTATGATTGTTGGCGGGGGTGAGGTCTATCGCCAGTTTTTACCGTTGGCATCTCGCTTGCATCTTACGATTGTCGAACATTCACCGACAGGCACGACTACATTCCCTTTGGACGAGTTAGTCGGCACTCGCTGGACAGTGAGGCATCAAGAATATTGTGCCGCTGACGAGCGCAATGCCTTTGCGCATCGTTACTACTGCTTGGATCGCGATGCAGACGGACAAGAGTTGCTCGCACTGGTGAACACAGGAATTAACGAAGCGGATCGTCGTTTGCGGTTGGATTGACGCGATCTTCCGCACCATCGGCTCCTGATTCGCGAAGCCACGCTCGATATTCCGGCGACAACGTCACCGGCGTAGCTCGGTCGTAACGAATCCGACGCGCGTAACGCCCTCGCTCGTGGTTGTAGCGATACCAACTCGGTAGGTCGAATATCACGTCCGCGTCGGGTGCTTTCCGCGGTATTCGGATTTTTGGCAACGTCTCCGGCAAACGCCATGCATATACCTGGCTCTGAGCCCGCTGATTCGCTCGCGACACAATCGCGTAGAAACCACCTTCGAGCAATCGACCTCGCGTTGCAGTGTCGCCGTTTCCCCGGTAGAAAGTGGAGGTGATGGCTGCTGCTTTTGACTCACCGTCAGATCTGGAACCATGGGCGGCGTATCTTCACCCACCGCTATCCGCGCGACACGCTCGTCGATAATCACGTCGTAGTGATCCGGTAGATGTTCCAGAAGCCAGTCGCGCCAGTAGGTGATGAAGCTCTGATGGAAGTCACGCCAATAATGAGGCGATTCTTGATAAGGGTCGATTCCAGGAAATGCTATCTTCCAGTCTTCTCCCTTCCGCGACATTTCATCGTATCAATCTGTTATACTCGGCGCATGACCTAATTTTACCAAGTCGAATCAATATAAAGGCTTACAACGACAAATGCCGATGATATAATGACAGAGGAATGGTTCACACAACCCATCGGAGACCGGTCATGAATTGTACGCATCATCACGATCACAAACACGTGCATAGCGATGCTTGTGGACACACCCGAATTCAGCATGATGGCCACGTCGATTTTCTCCACGACGGGCATCTCCACCACGCTCACGACGGACACTACGACGAACATTCCATTGCAATCAATGGAATGAACCCAGCCATCTGCGCTCCGGTAGCCTGTGGTTGCAAGCACGTCGAATGTGGTCACGAGAAAGTACCGCACGGCGATCATTTCGATTATCTGGTTGGAGGCCGACTCCACCACCCGCACGGCGACCACTGCGACGATCACGGCCCGGTTCAGGTCTTATAAGCCGATCAGTAACAAAGCCACCGAGCACAAATAATAACTGTTCTGCTCGGTGGTTCAGCAGCTCAACAATCGCCCTACCAATCAACTCTCTGGCCTTTCCTATCCCTTCGATCGACGCTTGATTGCCACAAAACATCGTTACCAATCGGTTCATCACCAAATAAATCAGCCCTGGTATACACCCGGTGCCATAATTCGTACAATAATTTTGTTGCCGCCTCGTAGACCCAGTATTAAAAAGTCGATCGACGTTCCGCTCGTCTCCATTCCAGAGACGGGCCGGTCCCCTGCTCTGGGGCGGTAGACTTCCCGAGAGACGAAATCATGACGCCGAACTCGCAACCCAAAATTCATGTCGAGCGAATGATGTACCGCTCGACCGTCAGCGTCAGCGGCGAATCTGCCGCCAGTTACGCCCTGGTCAAACTGATCCCGGCAGGCGCAGGAGCGGGCAAGTCGCTGCCGCTCAATCTGTGTATTGTTCTGGACGTGTCGGGGTCCATGTACGAGGAAGATGGCACGGGAAAATCGCGTTTAATCCGGATTCAAGAAGCCGCCCTATCCGCCGTGCAAAAGCTCAAGCCGACAGATCACCTGAGCATCGTGGCATTCGCCCACGACTGTCAAACGGTCTTGCCCGCAACTCCCCTATCGAACCAAGCGGCCATCTTGGATGTGATTAATCGCATCGACCGCTTTGATGTCGATCCGGGCGGCACGGCGATGGATCAAGGTATTTTGATGGGCCTCACCGAAGTCGAAAAAAATCACGGACCGGGAAAACTGGCGCAGTTGATGGTATTGACCGACGGCGAGACTTCTGGCGAACACCATTGCCGTGACCTGGCCCGTCAGGCGGCGAGCAAGAAGATCAAGTTCGATGTGATTGGGGTCGGCACAGAATGGAATCAGGCGCTCATCAAGGACTTGGCTAAACTCGCCGAGGGGAGTTGGGGTTATATCGATGTCAACGACGCGAACGCGGCCGATCGCCTTTTCAGCGAACGGTTTGAATCGTTGGCTTCGGCCGGTTTCCTCGATGTCGAGATGAAAGTCCGGGCGATGAAGGACATCAAGATCAAGCGTATCCGCCAAGTGGTGCCGGATATTAAAGACCTGAACGCGACGGAACCCGAAGAGCGGATGTTTCTCGCGAAACTCGGTACGCTCGAACGCGACGGCTCCACTCGCTACATCATCGACCTTAGTCTTCCGAAACGTCCCGATGGTAAATTTGCCATCGCCCAGTTGGAAGTCACGTGGGACACCGGCGCGGGACGTCTCTCGACAGGCATGGTGCCACTGGAAGTTACTTACGGTCAGCAAGGCTACGTCAATGCCGAGGTGGCCAAGCACATCGACGAAGTCCAGATTTTCGAGGCCAACAAGAATCTTCAGCAGGCCATCGCCTCGAACGACACCGAAGCGGCCAAGCAAGCCGCGCAAACGATCGAGAAAAAGGCGGAGTTGATGGGGCCGCGAGCCGCCCGCAAGACCATGCTGGCAAAACAGGTGCTGGCGGAGTTGAATGTTGGCGGTCGAGTAAGCAAAAAGACTCAATTGGCAGTAGATGACGTGGCCCGAAGTGTGGAAGATAACAACTGAGGGCTAAAGGAGCCAAAGCCGACGACGCCCCTCACCGGTCGAGTCCCCGCTGGGATAAATAGGGTGAGGGGTTAGAATCTTGATGGTCGTCTCGCCACGACTTGCCGACCTTGCAGGCAGCTACAGAAATAAACGACGCGGGTGACGGGTATTATCCCTATGAGGTTTTCAACATGGTAAAATGTCCATTCTGTCACTTCGATAATGAAGATGGTGCGCTGTTCTGCGAACGCTGCTCATCGGATCTCAGCGGTGTCGCTCCGGCAACCCCTGCGCCGGTGCCGACCCCGGTACCGGTTCCAATGCCGATCCCAGAGCCGATGCCCATGGCACTGGCGGAACCGATGCCGGTCGCGGAACCGATGGCCGAAGCCTTGCCCATGGTTTTCGCCGAAGCGGTCCCCGTGGCGATACCAGAACCGGTTCCGGTGGAGCCTGTGATTGCAGCCATACCTGCAATCGAAGTAGCACCTGTAGCTCCTCCCCCGCCCATACCAGCACCGGTCTTGGCAGTTCCCGTTGCTGCCGTGCCGCCACCACCGGCTCCGGCACCGACCGTAGGCGGAGCACTCCCCATCGGCGCACAGCCGCGACTTCAGGTGTTACGCGGGCAAAAACGCAACATCGAATATCCGATTTACGAAGGGGACAATTTCATTGGCCGAGCCGATGAGAAGCCAGTCGATATTGACCTCGAAGAACAAGAGCCGCCAGATCGAATCTGGTGCAGTCGTCAACATGCCGTTATCTCGCTCCAGGGTGGGGTTTTGACGTTGGAAGACCTCAACAGTGCCAACGGTACATACATTAATCGTGCCCGCATCTACCCTGGACAGGCGAAAACCTTGGCCGTCAACGACATCGTTCAAATCGGTAATGTTCAGATGAAAGTGATTATCTGAGGATAAGCTGTCTCTTATA